>JASLHV010000039.1 GCA_030153205.1 Roseiarcus sp.
CGCGCATGCCGGCCGTCGGCTCGTACTCACCGGCGGCGGCAGCCAACTGACCGGCCTGCCGGAGCTTGCCCGCCGGGTCATCTCCAATCAGATCCGCATCGGCCGTCCGCTCGGCGTCGAGGGCCTCCCTGAATCTGCAAAGAATCCCGCTTTCGCCGCCGCTGTCGGCTTGATGGTCTATCCGCAAGTCGCGGGGATCGAACATTTCGAGCCAGGTCGGCGAAGCTATCCGTCGAGCGCCGAAGGCGACGGCTATGTCGCGCGCATGGGGCGCTGGCTGAAGGAGAGTTTTTGAGCGCGCGCCCAAGATACCTGACGCGGGCTGAAGAAGAGTTCCAACCAAGAGTCGCAATTCAACCGGCGCCGGCGGGCGTCTAACGTCAAGAGGCCTAGGATGACCATCAATTTGAAAGCCCCAGAGCTTCGGGAATTGAAGCCACGCATCATGGTTTGCGGCGTCGGCGGCGCCGGCGGCAATGCGGTCAACAACATGATCGTCTCCGGCCTTGTCGGCGTTGACTTCATCGTCGCCAATACGGATGCGCAGGCGCTGACCTCGTCGAAAGCCGACCGCATCATTCAGATGGGCTTGCAGGTCACGGAAGGCCTTGGCGCCGGCTCGAAGCCGGAAGTCGGCCGCGCAGCCGCCGAGGAGGCGATCGAGGAAATCCGCGATCATCTCGCCGGCGCGCATATGGTCTTCGTCACCGCCGGTATGGGCGGCGGCACCGGCACCGGCGCTGCGCCAGTCGTCGCCCGCGTCGCGCGCGAAATGGGCATCTTGACCGTCGGCGTGGTCACCAAGCCCTTCCAGTTCGAGGGCGTCCGGCGCATGCGCGTCGCGGAAGCGGGCATCGACGAGCTTCAGAAATGCGTCGATACGCTGATCATCATCCCGAACCAGAATCTCTTCCGCGTCGCCAATGAGAAGACGACTTTCGCCGACGCTTTCGCGATGGCGGATCAAGTCCTCTATTCCGGCGTCGCTTGCATTACCGATCTGATGGTCAAGGAAGGCCTGATCAATCTCGACTTCGCCGACGTACGCTCGATCATGAGCGAGATGGGCAAAGCGATGATGGGAACCGGCGAAGCGTCCGGCGACCGCCGCGCGATTCAGGCCGCGGAGGCGGCGATCGCCAATCCGCTCCTCGACGAAGTTTCGATGGGCGGGGCCAGGGGCCTGCTGATCTCGATCACCGGCGGCAACGACCTCGGTCTTTACGAAGTCGACGAAGCGGCAAGCCGGATCCGTCAGGAGGTCGACGAAGACGCCAATATCATCCTCGGCGCGACTTTCGATTCGAGCCTCGACGGGGTTGTGCGCGTGTCGGTCGTGGCGACCGGCATCGACCAGGAGAAGATGGACGTCTCAAAAGAGCCGGCCGTCAGCCAGCATCGGATCGCCGAGGCCGCGCAACGTCTGCGCGCGCAAGCGACCGCGCGTGTGCATGCGGCCGTCGCTCCCCCGCCGCCGCCTGCGCCCGCGCCCGCGCCGCAGCCGATTGTCGAAGCCGCGCCCGAACCGGAGTACGAGCAGGAGATCGCGCCCGCCGCTTCGCTGCCGGCCGACGTGGAGCTCCGACCGGCCGCGCCCAGGCCCGCCTTCTATGTCGAGCCGCCGACCCAGCAGACGCTTTTCGAGGAGCCGCCTGCGGAATTCGTGCCGCCGCAGCCCGAGCAGATCATTCGCCCGGCGCGTATGCCGCAGATCGAGGACTTGCCGCCCGTCGTACAGCGTCAGATGCGAGCCCATCGCGGCGAGCAGCCGGCGCCACAACCCGAGACGCGACGGAAGTCGCTTCTTGAAAAGCTGGCGGCCTTCGGAATTACGCGCCAGGAGGAGGCGCCGGAGCCTGCGCCCCGCCCCGCCCCGGTTCTGCCGCCACCGGCCACACGCGCCGCGCCGCCGCCGCAAACTCACGCCGACTATGGCCGGCCACAGCCTCGCGCGCTCGCCCCCCGCGTTGCGCAAGGCGCGCTCGATCCGCATGGCCGCGCCGGCGTGAAGCCGGCCTCCCTCGAAGAGGATCAATTGGAGATACCCGCTTTCCTCCGTCGGCAGTCGAGCTGAGGCGAGAAAATGGCGCGAATCAGGCGCGACCGCGGCCCATTTGCAAGCGGTCGCGCCTTCGAGTCGATTTATCGGTAATGAAAGCGCAACATTTCGACACGCTTATATCCTATTGATCTAGTTGCGTTTCCTAGCGTGAGTTGGGTTTGTTACAGACGGTCACGAAGAGTGATTTGGCCTGTTTGGGCCCCACCCAGTATGGTCCTGCTCAGGACTGACAAAGCGAGACAACGCGAGGACAAGCGCGGATCGTCTCGAAAGACTGGCCCACGCCCGAGAATCGCTTAAGCGAACGGGGCGGAAAAGACCTCTCTAAACAAGGTCTTCATGGGCGGTTTCAGGGGATGTGGGTTTTGATGAAATTAGGCCGACAGACGACGCTGCGAGACCGCGTGACCATTAGCGGCTTCGGCGTACACTCCAACGCCCCGGTCACTGTCGTGCTTCACCCCGCCGACGCCAATTCAGGCGTCGTTTTTTTGCGCACGGGTCTCCCACTCGGCCGCGAAAGGCTGATTGAGGCTAAATGGTCGAATGTTTCGCAAACGCAGCTCTGTACGGTACTCGGCGACGCGGATAAGGCCGCCGTGGCTACGGTCGAGCATTTGCTGGCGGCTTTGGCCGGCCTCGGCGTCGACAATGCGATGGTGGAGATCGACGGCCCTGAGGCGCCGATCATGGATGGCTCGGCCGCGCCTTTTGTCGAAGCGATTGATGAAGTCGGCGTCGTCTCCCTTGCGGCCCCGCGGCGTTATCTAAAGGTGCTGAAGCCGGTGCGTGTCGAGCGCGGCGCTGCTTACGCCGAATTGAGGCCGGCGGACCGCGGCTTCAGCCTCGATGTCGAGATCGATTTTTCGACGCGCGCCATCCGGCGTCAGCGCAAGATTTTTGAATTGGAGCCGGCGAGCTTTCGCAGCGATATTGCGCGGGCTCGCACCTTCGGCTTCGTCGGCGATGTCGAACGCCTTTGGAAAATGGGCTTCGCGCTGGGATCGTCGCTCGACAATTCCGTGGCGCTCGACGGGGATCGGATCGTCAATCCTGAGGGCTTGCGCTATCGCGACGAATTTGTCCGGCACAAGACTTTGGACTCGATCGGCGATCTGGCGCTCGCTGGCGCGCCGATCATCGGCGCTTTCAAGACCTATATGCCGGGCCATGCGGTGAATCTCATGGCGCTCCAGGCTCTGTTCGCTAATCGGGCGGCCTATGAATTCGTGGAGGCGCCGAGACAGGCGGCGCCGTCGACACATGCCGCCATGGCGGGACGGCTCGCGGCGGCCGCTTATGCGGCCGAGGTCGACTGAGCCTTCGAAAAAATCGGCGCGCGTTCACGCTCTTTCAAGGCGGGCCTGTCAAACATGGGACGAGAGGGCGCCATTGCGCCGCAATTGCCGGCTATCGCCGGTTTCTTGGGACCGGTGGCGTAAGGGCGCGCTTTGGTCTAAAGGAGCCGCCGAGTCGTCCTGATTTGACGACCTCACCGCCGGCCTAAAGGGACGATTGAGCTTTCAGCATGATTTTCGCCGGTTTTCCGATTGACGCCAAGGCTCGCATCGCGCGTTTCGCGGCGGCCCTTGTCTGCGTTGCGCCGCTTGCGGCTTGCAGTTCGTTCGACATCAACGACTATAATCCGTTCGCGCCTGAAAAATATAAAATGAAGGTGGAGCCGGATGTGCCGGCGACGTCGATCTACGACCAGGGACTGGCGCGTCTCTCCAAAGACGACGGCAGCGGCGCTGCCAAGAAATTCACCGACCTCAGCAAGGCCTATCCCGATTCGGAATGGTCGAAGAAGGCGTTGCTGATGACCGCTTATTCGCAATTCAAGGCCGGCTCCTATGACGACGCCGAGGTGTCAGCGGAAAAATACGCCAAGCTCTATCCGGACTCGCCCGACGCCCCTTATGCGCTCTATCTCGAAGCGAGTTCGTACTATAGCCAGATTCCCGACATCTCCCGCGATCAGGAACGCGCCAACAAGGCGCTCGAAATCTTCGGCAAGATCATCGAGAAATATCCGACTTCCGAATATGTGAATGATTCGAAGTTCAAGATCCAAGTCGCGCGCGACCAGCTCGCCGGCAAGGAAATGTCGATCGGGCGCTTTTATCTGAACCGGCACAATTATCCGGCCGCCATCAACCGCTTCCAAACCGTACTCTCCAAATATCAGACGACGCGTCACGCCGAGGAAGCCCTTTATCGCTTGACCGAGGCCTATCTGGCGCTTGGCGTCACCAACGAAGCGCAGACCGCGGCCGCGGTGCTCGGCCACAATTTTCCCGACGGCCAATGGTACAAGGACGCCTTTGCTCTCTTGAAAGGCGGCGGTTTGGAGCCGGAAGAGCACAAAGATTCCTGGATCTCCAAAATCTACCATACGGTCGTGCCGGGCTGACCTGAGGCCTTTTGCTCATGCTGGTTCGGCTGGCGATCCGCGATATCGTGCTGATCGATAAGCTGGACCTTGAATTTGGCTCCGGTCTTTCGATACTCACCGGCGAGACGGGCGCCGGCAAATCCATCCTCCTGGATTCTTTGTCGCTCGCGCTTGGCGTCCGCGGCGACGGCGCGCTGGTGCGGCAGGGTCAACAGCAAGGCCAAGTGACGGCGGTCTTCGAAGTTTCGCCCGATCTGCCGGCGCTCAGCCTGGCGCGCGAGCAGGGCGTCGAGACCGACGGCGAACTGATCATGCGCCGTGTGCAATTCGCCGACGGCCGCACGCGCGCCTTCCTCAACGATCAACCGGTTTCCGCCCAGACCTTGCGAGCGCTCGGGTTGGCGCTGGTCGAAATCCATGGCCAGCACGACGAGCGCGCGCTGGTCGATGCGGCAAGCCATCGCGCCTTGGTCGACGCCTATGGCGGCTTGGCGAGCGAGGCGGCGGCGGTACGCGCCGCTCATGCGGCTCTGAAAGAAGCCGAGGCTGATGTCGCCGCCGAGACGGCGCGGCTTCAGGCGACGCGGGCCGATGCCGATTTTCTGAGACACGCCCATGAGGAGCTATCCCGGCTGGCGCCTCAACCAGGCGAAGAGGAGACGCTGGCCGCAAGCCGCGCCGCCATGATGCAGGCGGAGAAAGTCACGAGCGACATTCGCGAGGCGCATGACAGTCTGACCGCGGACAATGCGGCCGCGCCACGGCTGGCCGCCGCCACACGGCGCCTGCAGAGGCGCGCCGCACAGGCGCCGGATCTCATCGACCCCTGCATCAAGGCCATGGATCAGGCGCTGAACGCGCTCGACGCGGCGCAAGCGGCGATTGAAGCGGCGCTCAGCGCCGCCGAATTCGATCCAAAAGAGCTGGAACGGGCCGAGGAGCGGCTTTTTGCGTTGCGCGCCGGGTCACGAAAATATTCCGTTCCCGTCGACGGGCTCGCCGCGCTGGCCGAACGATATGGCGCGCAGCTCGCCGACCTCGATGCGGGCGAAGCCAAGCTCGCCAAACTGGCCAAGATCGCGGCCGAGGCGGCCCGTACGTACGACAAGGTGGCCGGCGCTCTGTCGAAGGCGCGGGCGAAGAGCGCGCGCGACTTGGAGCATGCAGTCAATGCCGAACTGCCGCCTCTGAAGCTCGAACGCGCCGAATTTTCTGTCGCCATCGCGACCGATCCGGCGACGATCGCCGCGGAAGGTTGCGATCGCATCGAATTCCACGTCCGCACCAACCCCGGCTCACGCGCCGGCCCTTTGATGAAAGTCGCCTCGGGCGGCGAACTCGCGCGTTTCATGCTGGCCTTGAAAGTCGCGCTCGCTGACCGTGGCTCGGCGCCGACTTTGGTTTTCGACGAGATCGACACCGGCGTCGGCGGCGCGGTCGCCGACGCGATCGGCCAGCGCCTGGCGCGTCTCGCCGTGCGGGCGCAGGTGCTGGCCGTTACTCATGCCCCACAAGTCGCCGCGCGTTCGACGAGCCATTTCCAAATCGCCAAGAGCGCGGTCGGCAAGGGCGAGCGGGTGGCGACGCGGGTGCAGGCGCTGGACGGGCCCGCCCGCCGCGAAGAGATCGCCCGCATGCTGGCGGGCGCGACGATCACGGACGAAGCGCGGGCGGCGGCGCGACGGCTGATCGAGAGCGCGGGATAGGGCCACAAGATTTTCAGAGGCGTATTGTCAAAAAAATTCCCGCTATACTCCGTCCATGAGCGAAAGCGCCCCGCCTGAGTTTGACGACGCCTTTCGCGAAAAATTCGAGACATTGATCCGCTGGCGGCGCGACGTCAGGCGCTTCAAGCCCGATCTCATCACTCCCGATCTCATCTCAAAGTTGCTCAGCTTCGCGGCTTTGGCGCCTTCGGTCGGCCTTAGCCAGCCTTGGCGTTTTGTGACTGTCGACGATCCAATGCGGCGCGCGGCGATACGCCGAAATTTCGAGGCCGCAAACGCCGAGGCGTTGGCAGCCTGTGTCGGCGAGCGCCAATCCCTTTACGCCAAACTGAAGCTCGCCGGTCTCGATCAGGCGCCCTGCCATCTCGCGCTTTTCGCCGAGCCTTCGCCCGAGCAAGGCCACGGTCTCGGCCGCCTCACCATGCCGGAGACGGTTGCCTATTCGGCTGTCATGGCGGCGCATACGCTTTGGCTTGCCGCGCGCGCCCATCGAATCGGCCTCGGCTGGATCTCGATCCTGGAGCCTTCCGCCGTGGCTAAGACGCTCGAGGCACCGTCGCATTGGCGCTTCATCGGCTATTTTTGCCTTGGCTATCCGGAAGCGGAGGATGACGTCCCTGACCTCGAGCGTCGCGGCTGGGAGCGTCGCAGGGAGGATATAAGGGCCGTCGTCTTGCGACGTTAACCCTGGCCTAAAGCTCGCGCTTCAAAATTCTGGCGGTATGTACCGCCATCATCACGTTGTTAGAGCGGTTGCCGCGGGTCGAAGCTGCGGCTCGAAGCTGCGTCCGCCTCCGCCCGCGCCCTTGCCCTCCCTTTACCATCGGCCTATCTAGCCGCCGACGCGGCAAATTCGCCGCAAGGGAGCCGCAATGGCGTCGGAAAAGAGGCGCGACAGCGAGGCTGAGGCCAAGCGCAAGCGTCTGGCGGCCGCTTTGCGTGAAAATCTCAAGCGTCGCAAGGCGCAACAGCGGGGCCGGGCCGGTCAAGACGCGCAAAAGACGCTAGAAGCCGAGTCCGACCTCGGCGATAATCATAAATTCTAGCGAATCGCGCGGAGCCACGCGCGTTTAAGGGGTCACAATGGATCGGATTCAGATCAGAGGCGGGTCGCGGCTAAACGGCGAGATCCGGATTTCCGGCGCCAAGAATGCGGCTTTGCCGTTGATGATCGCGAGTCTCCTGACGGATGAGACCCTGACCCTCGAGAACCTGCCCCGCCTCGCCGATGTCAGCCTTCTGGTGCGCATTCTCGGCAATCACGGCGTCGATTATTCGCTCAACGGCAAACGGGCCGGCGAAAACGCCGATTACGGCCAGACCGCGCATCTGACCGCGCGCGAGATCGTCGACACGACCGCGCCCTATGATCTGGTTTCGAAGATGCGGGCAAGCTTCTGGGTCATCGCCC
The DNA here is from genome assembly GCA_030153205.1 of Roseiarcus sp. GTDB lineage: Bacteria > Pseudomonadota > Alphaproteobacteria > Rhizobiales > Beijerinckiaceae > Roseiarcus. The sequence continues at coordinate 7,596 of JASLHV010000039.1, forward strand.
CGCTCCTCGCCCGCGCTGGCGAAGCCCGCGTTTCGCTGCCGGGCGGCTGCGCGATCGGCACCAGGCCGGTCGACCTTCTCCTGATGGCGCTGGAGAGTCTCGGCGCGAAAATCGAAATCGACGCCGGCTATGTTGTGGCGACGACGCCGAAGGGCTTCGTCGGCGGCGAAGTCAATTTCCCGAAAGTGACGGTCGGGGGCACCCATACCGCGATCATGGCGGCCGCCACGGCCAATGGCTCGAGCATCGTCCGCAACGCCGCACGCGAGCCCGAGGTCAAGGATCTCGCCGATTGCCTCAACAAGATGGGCGCACGCATCCATGGGGCCGGTACGTCGACGATCGAGATCACCGGCGTCGCAAAGCTTTCCGGCGCGCGCCATTCGGTCCTGCCCGACCGTATCGAGACCGGCACTTACGCCACAGCCGTCGCGATGACCGGCGGCGATGTTCTGCTCAAAGGCGCGGTCGCCGATCATCTGCAGGAATCGCTTGACGCCTTGAGCGCGGCGGGCGCAAGCGTTTCGAGCGACAATCAGGGGGTCAGGGTCAAGCGCAACGGCGCGGGTATTAGCGCGGTCGATATCGAAACGGCGCCCTTTCCTGGCTTCGCCACCGACCTGCAAGCCCAGTTCATGGCTTTGATGACCAAGGCCAAGGGCGTCTCGCGCATCCGGGAGACGATTTTCGAAAACCGCTTCATGCATGTTCAGGAGCTGGCGCGGCTTGGCGCCCATATCAAGCTTGAAGGCGATACGGCGATCGTCGAAGGCGTCGCCAAATTGCGCGGCGCGCCAGTGATGGCCACCGATCTGCGCGCCTCTGTCTCGCTGGTCATCGCGGCGCTCGCCGCTGAGGGCGAGACCATGGTCAATCGCGTTTATCACCTCGATCGCGGCTTCGAGAATCTCGAGCACAAGCTTGGCGCTTGCGGGGCTGAGATTCAGCGCATATCGGGTTGAGCGATGCAGGATGCGCCGACCGACCTGAAATTGATTGCGCTCGATGGCGAAGACCTCGCCGTGATCTCGGCGCATGTTCAGGACGCTTTGGTGCGGCGCAGCGAGATGACCTATCTCGCGGGACAGAAGCGTTTCGCGCTCGGCGCTGCACGCTATGATTGGGCGGCCGACGCCGCGGGCCGCAAAGAGCGCGTGGGCGCGGCGCTGCGGTTCGATCGCGTCTTGAAAGTCACGCAGATCGGCTTGTCCGGCCTGAGGCCTGAAGCGATCCTCAATCTGCTCGCCGTCAGTCTCGACGAACGCGACCCGCCGGCCGGCGTCGTGACCCTGACTTTTTCGGGCGGCGCGGCGGTGCGGCTCGAAGTCGAATGCGTGGAAGGCGAATTGCGCGACATTGGACCGCGCGAACAAGTCAAAGTCTGCCCCGGTCATGCGCTAATCGACGATTCGAAGGTTGGCTCAAGCGTGGCGCGATGAGATCCGTCTACAAGTGTCGCTTTCGAGCGCCAAGGGATGCGAACGAGCGCGCGATGTCCTCATTCCGAGGGTTCGGCGCGCCCCTCCTTCCTAATCCTCCTCCGCAAGGGGGGAGGGAATCGCGAGATTTCTGATGCCTTTTCGCCTCGACATGAGGACGGCCGATTTCGAGCCGCAATTCGAAGCGCTGCTCGCCTCCAAGCGCGAAGTCTCCGAGGACGTCGATACGACGGTGGCTGCGATCATCGAGGACGTGCGCGCCCGCGGCGATGAAGCGCTCGCTGAATATTCGCTGCGTTTCGATCGGATCGATCTGACGCGGCTCGGCGTCCGGGTCGGCGACAATGAAATCGGCGCGGCGGTCGCCGCGTGCGAGTGCGAGACTTTGGCGGCGCTCGAACTCGCCCATAACCGCGTCCTGGCGTACCATCAGCGCCAGAAGCCGCAGGACGTCTCTTTCGTCGACCCGCTCGGCGTCGAGCTCGGCTGGCGCTGGCGCCCCATCGAAGCGGTTGGGCTTTATGTGCCGGGCGGCGCGGCGAGCTATCCCTCTTCGGTGGTGATGAATGCGGTTCCGGCCAAAGTCGCGGGCGCCTCGCGCGTCGTCATGACGGTGCCAGCGCCGGAGGGCCATATCAATCCGCTGGTGCTGGCCGCGGCGCGGCTTGCGGGCGTGGATGAGGTCTATCGCGTCGGCGGCGCCCAGGCGATCGCCGCGCTTGCCTATGGCACAGCTTCGATCAAGCCGGTCAGCAAGATTGTCGGCCCAGGCAATGCCTATGTTGCGGCGGCCAAGCGCCGCGTCTTCGGCGTCGTCGGCATCGATATGATCGCCGGACCTTCGGAAGTGATCGTACTGGCCGATTCTTCCGCCGATCCCGACTTCATCGCCGCCGATCTTCTCGCTCAGGCGGAACATGACGCAGCGGCGCAATCGATCCTGATCACCGATGATCCGGCGCTCGCGGAAGCGGTCGTCGCCGCCGTCGCAAAGCAACTCCACGATCTGCCGCGGGCGGCTACCGCCGGCGCGAGTTGGCGCGATTACGGCGCGATCCTTCTTGCGCCGTCTCTCGCCGAGGCGCTGCCGCTCGTCGATCGCCTGGCGCCGGAACATCTCGAAATCATGGCGCACGACGCCGACGCGTTGAGCCAGCAGGTCAACAACGCCGGCGCGATTTTTCTTGGCGGATCGACGCCGGAGGCGATCGGCGATTATGTCGGCGGCTCCAACCACGTTCTGCCGACCGCCCGCTCGGCCCGTTTTTCCTCGGGCCTCGGCGTGTTGGATTTTATGAAGCGCACCTCGCTGCTGAAATGCGACGCGAAAGCGCTGGAGGCGCTGGGTCCGGCCGCCATCGCGCTCGGCCGCGCGGAGGGGCTCGACGCGCACGCGCGCTCGGTAGCGATGCGTCTCGAGCGGCGTTCGCCATGAGTGGATCGGAGGCGGCCGCCAAGGCGCGGCGTCGCTTAGTCGAGGTGACGCTCGACGAAACCTCGATCGGCCGCGGCTCGCCTGACCAGGAGCATGAGCGGGCGATCGCGATTTATGATCTCGTTCAAGAAAATAGTTTCGCGCT
>JASLHV010000157.1 GCA_030153205.1 Roseiarcus sp.
AATCGGTGTTTCCGATCTCTGATTTTGCCGGCACCGCGCTTCTGGAATTCGTGAAATACGAGTATGAAGCGCCGAAATACGACGTCGACGAGTGCCGCCAGCGCGGCATGACCTTCGCTGCGCCGTTGAAAGTCACGCTCCGTCTGATCGTATTCGATGTCGATCCGGAGACTGGCGCGAAGTCCGTCAAGGACATCAAAGAGCAGGACGTCTATATGGGCGACATGCCCTTCATGACGTCGAACGGCACGTTCATCGTCAACGGCACCGAGCGCGTCATCGTTTCGCAGATGCATCGCTCGCCGGGCGTCTTCTTCGACCACGACAAGGGCAAGAGCCATTCGTCGGGCAAGCTGCTTTTCGCGGCCCGCATCATCCCCTATCGCGGCTCGTGGCTCGACATCGAATTCGACGCGAAGGACATCGTCTACGCGCGTATCGACCGCCGCCGCAAGATTCCGGTGACGTCGCTCCTCTATGCGCTCGGCATGGATGGCGAAGAGATTCTGTCGACCTTCTACAAGAAGGTCATCTACACGCGTGATGGCGACCATTGGCGCGTTCCCTTCGACGCCGAGCGTATGAAAGGCGCCAAGGCGTCGGTCGATCTCGTTGACGCCGATAGCGGCGAAGTCGTCATCGAAGCGGGCAAGAAGCTCACCGCGCGTTCCGCGCGCCTCATCGCCGAGAAGGGCGTCAAGGCTCTGCGCGCCGATGACGCCGACTTGCATGGCCAATATATCGCCGAGGATCTCTACGATCCGGCGACCGGCGAAATTTTCGCCGAAGCAGGCGACGAGATTAGCGACAAGTCGCTCCTAGCCTTGATCGAGCATGGTTTCGCCGAATTGCCGGTGCTCGATATCGATCACATCAACATTGGCCCCTATATCCGCAACACGCTCAAGGTGGACAAGAACTCCTCGCGTGAAGATGCTTTGTTCGACATCTATCGCGTGATGCGCCCGGGCGAGCCGCCGACGATCGAGACGGCCGAGGCGATGTTCAACTCGCTCTTCTTCGACGCCGAGCGTTACGATCTTTCTTCGGTCGGCCGCGTCAAGATGAACATGCGCCTCGATCTTGACGCGCCGGACACGATGCGCGTCCTGCGCAAGGACGACATCCTGGCGGTCGTGCGCGCCCTCGTCGATTTGCGCGACGGCCGCGGTGAAATCGACGACATCGACCATCTCGGCAATCGTCGCGTTCGTTCCGTCGGCGAGTTGATGGAGAATCAGTATCGCGTCGGTCTGCTGCGCATGGAGCGCGCGATCAAGGAGCGCATGTCCTCGGTCGATATCGACACGGTCATGCCGCAGGACTTGATCAACGCCAAGCCGGCGGCGGCGGCGGTGCGTGAATTCTTCGGTTCTTCGCAACTGTCGCAATTCATGGATCAGACCAATCCGCTCTCGGAAATCACTCACAAGCGCCGCCTGTCGGCGCTTGGCCCGGGCGGTCTGACGCGCGAGCGCGCCGGCTTCGAAGTGCGCGACGTGCATCCGACGCATTATGGCCGTATCTGCCCGATCGAGACGCCGGAAGGCCCGAACATCGGCCTTATCAATTCGCTGGCGACTTTCGCGCGCGTCAACAAATACGGCTTCATCGAAGCGCCATACCGTCGTGTGCGCGACGGTCGTGTGACCGAGGAGGTTGTGTACCTTTCGGCGATGGAGGAAGGCAAATACAGCGTCGCCCAGGCTAATACGCCGATCGATGCCGACGGCAAGTTGATGGAAGACTTGGTCGTCTGCCGTCACGCCGGCGACATTGCGATGTTGGCGCCCGAGCGCGTCGACTTCATGGACGTGTCGCCGAAGCAGCTCGTTTCGGTCGCCGCCGCGCTCATTCCGTTCCTCGAGAACGATGACGCGAACCGCGCCTTGATGGGCTCCAACATGCAGCGTCAGGCCGTGCCGCTGGTGCGCTCCGACGCGCCGCTCGTCGGCACCGGCATGGAGGCGATCGTTGCGCGCGATTCCGGCGCCGCAATCGCCGCGCGTCGCGCCGGCGTCATCGATCAGGTTGACGCCACGCGTATCGTCGTTCGCGCCACTGGCGAGACTGACGCGGCCAAGCCTGGCGTCGACATCTATCGGCTGATGAAATACCAGCGTTCGAACCAGTCGACCTGCATCAATCAGAAGCCGCTGGTCCGCGTTGGCGACTTCGTCAATCGGGGCGACATTATCGCTGACGGTCCATCGACCGATCTCGGCGATCTGGCGCTCGGCCGCAATGTCCTCGTCGCCTTCATGCCGTGGAACGGCTACAACTTCGAGGACTCGATCCTGCTCTCCGAACGCATCGTCAAGGACGACGTGTTCACCTCGATTCACATCGAGGAGTTCGAGGCGATGGCCCGCGACACCAAGCTCGGGCCGGAAGAAATCACGCGCGACATTCCGAACGTTTCGGAAGAGGCGCTGAAGAACCTCGATGAAGCGGGCATTGTCTATATCGGCGCCGAAGTCGTCGCGGGCGACATCCTCGTCGGCAAGATTACGCCGAAAGGCGAGAGCCCGATGACGCCGGAAGAGAAGCTGCTTCGCGCCATCTTCGGCGAGAAGGCTTCCGACGTTCGCGATACCTCCTTGCGCGTCCCGCCAGGCGTGCAGGGGACGATCGTCGAAGTGCGCGTCTTCAACCGTCATGGCGTCGATAAGGACGAGCGCGCGCAAGCGATCGAGCGCGAAGAGATCGAGCGGCTCGCCAAGGATCGCGACGACGAACTCGCAATCCTCGACCGTAACGTCTACGCGCGCCTCCAAGAGGTGTTGATCGGCAAGCGCGCTCTTTCCGGGCCGAAAGGCTTCAAGAAGGATCAAGATCTGACCAAGGCGCTGCTCGACGAGCATCCGCGTTCGCAATGGTGGACCTTCGCTCTCGAGAGCGACCAGACCATGACCGAACTCGAGCAGATGCGGAAACAGTACGACGAGTCGAAGAAGGGGCTCGAAAGCCGCTTCCTTGACAAGGTCGAGAAGCTGCAGCGCGGCGACGAATTGCCGCCCGGCGTGATGAAGATGGTCAAAGTCTTCATTGCGGTGAAGCGCAAGATCCAGCCCGGCGACAAGATGGCGGGACGCCATGGCAACAAAGGCGTTGTCTCGCGCATCGTGCCGCAGGAGGATATGCCCTTCCTCGAGGACGGAACGCCGGTCGACATCGTGCTCAATCCGCTCGGCGTGCCGAGCCGCATGAATGTCGGTCAGATTCTCGAGACGCATCTCGGCTGGGCTTGCGCCAGTCTTGGCAAGCAGGTCGGCCAGGCGGTGGACTTCTATCAGCGTTCGGGCGACGTGCAGAAGTTGCGTGGCACGCTGAAAGACATCTATGGCGCGGACGAGACGGTCTCTTCGCTCGACGACAAGGGCATTGTCGAGCTCGGCGACAATCTTCGACGCGGCGTGCCGATCGCAACGCCTGTGTTTGACGGCGCGCGCGAGAAGGACATCGTCGAGATGCTCGAACGCAGCGGTCTTGACCGCTCCGGGCAGGTGACTTTGTTCGACGGACGTACCGGCGAGCCTTTCGATCGTAAGGTGACGGTCGGCTACATCTACATGCTGAAGCTGCATCACCTCGTCGACGACAAGATTCACGCCCGTTCGATCGGTCCGTACAGTCTCGTCACCCAGCAGCCGTTGGGCGGCAAGGCGCAATTCGGCGGACAGCGTTTCGGCGAAATGGAGGTCTGGGCGCTGGAGGCTTATGGCGCGGCCTACACTTTGCAGGAAATGCTCACGGTGAAGTCAGACGACGTCGCGGGCCGCACCAAGGTCTACGAGTCGATCGTGCGCGGCGACGATACTTTCGAATCCGGCATCCCCGAGAGCTTCAACGTTCTCGTCAAGGAAATGCGTTCGCTCGGCCTCAATGTCGAACTTGCGTCGACGAAGAAGCCGCCCGCCGAGTTGCCGCCGGCCGAAGCGGCTGAGTAGCGGTAAAGCGTATTCATGGACGCGGGCGATCGCCGCCCGCGTCGCCAAGTAAAGCTTATTCTGGAGGAGGTCCCGGTTCGCGGCGCGCCTCCTATTGTGGTTCTGGAGAAGACCATGAATCAAGAAGTTACAAATCCTTTTGCCCCCGCCGTTCAGCCTCAGGCTTTCGATCAGATTCAGATCGCCATCGCGAGCCCTGAAAAGATCCTTTCCTGGTCGTTCGGCGAGATCAAAAAGCCGGAGACGATCAACTATCGTACGTTCAAGCCCGAGCGCGACGGCTTGTTCTGCGCGCGCATCTTCGGGCCGATCAAGGACTACGAGTGCTTGTGCGGCAAGTACAAGCGGATGAAATACAAGGGCGTCATCTGCGAGAAATGCGGCGTCGAGGTCACGCTGTCGCGCGTGCGTCGCGAGCGCATGGGCCATATTTCGCTCGCCGCGCCGGTCGCCCATATCTGGTTCTTGAAGTCGCTACCGTCCCGCATCGGCCTTTTGCTCGATATGACGCTGAAGGACCTCGAGCGCATCCTCTATTTCGAATCTTATATCGTCCTCGACCCCGGCCTGACGCCGCTGAAGGACCGTCAGCTCCTGTCGGAAGACGAATATCTTCGCGCACAGGACGAATACGGTCAGGACAGCTTCACGGCG
>JASLHV010000169.1 GCA_030153205.1 Roseiarcus sp.
TTGATGATCGAGGCGCCGTGTTCGATCGCTGCGGCAGCGATGCGTGCGCTCGCTGTTTCGATGCAGATCGGCGCCACGACCGCAGCGCTAAGGGCGCCCACCACAGAAGCGACGCCGGAAAGGTCGTCATCCCATGCAGGCGGCGCGGCGCCTGGTCGGCTTAGATCGCCGCCAATATTCAGAATTGTCGCTCCATCCGCGAGAAGGCTTTGTCCCTGTTCGACCACAGCAGCAAACGCCTTCGCAGCGGGGACGGTGGAAAGCGAATTGGGCGCAACACCAAGAGCGCCCATGACCGGGATCGGCGAACTCAGCGCCAGCGTCTTGCCGTGGGGGAGGGGAAAGGGCGAATTCTCGATGACTGACCATGATACGGAAGTTGTCTTGCTTCACATTCCCGGAAATCGCTGGAAAGTAAAGGAGCGTTTGACTTGCGCGGCTTGCTCGTAACAGCGCGTCGGAGGAAGATTGTGTTCTCGTCGTTTCGATCCTCTTGGAGACAATCGATGCGAACTCATTTTTTCATCTTTTCTATCGTCGCACTCCTCTTTGGGCAGACGCCGGCGACCGCCACAGACAACGTTTCCCTGGCGATTTTTCCCTTCGAATTCGTCGATACGAGCGGCGAAGCTCAGAGTCCGGATCGCGACGCGCGTCTCAAGCTGGCGACAGACACGCTGGTGGAGGCGCTCGCCAAGACGGGACGTTACGCCACGGTCGATCTTCATCCGTTTAGCGCCAAGATCGACGCCATGCAGCCACGGTACAAATGCGGCGATTGTTTTCTTGGTGTCGCGCGCGATGCGGGGGCGAAGTATGCGGCGGTCTCCGTCGTGCATAAAGTATCGACCCTCATTTCTTCGATGAACATTGTTGTGTTCGACGTTTCCTCCGGGGCGCTGATCGCCGACGCGAGCGGACAGATCCGCGGCGACACGGATGAGGCCTATCGGCATGGCGTGGCGTTCCTCGTGCGAAATCGCTTGCTCGACGAACTCACGGCGCATGCGGCGAAATAGCCGATGGGGCTGCCCTGCCGAGGTTCCGCGTCTATCGAATGCGATAGTTGAGGGACGCCGAGAATGCCCGCGGCGCGCCGGGCGGCGGGGGCGGGAACGGACTGGCGCGGCGCACCGTCGCCACGGCCTCCGAATCCAGGATAGGATCGCCGGCCGATTGCGTCACGGCGGCGCCCCCGACTTGTCCTGAAGCGGAGATCGTAAAGCGCACGACCGCCACGCCGTGCAGTTCTCGCTCGCGCGCCGGCTCCGGATAGCGCTTGGCGGCGGCGATGCGATTGAGCACGCTGTTTTGATAAGCGGCGATCTCAGCGCTCGAGACCGCTTCGCGCGAGCCCGAGGATCTTTCCTCAGCCGGTTGCGCCGCCCGGGCCGATGCGCGTTTCTCCGGCTCAGCCTGTCCGCGGAGCGGTTTCGCGATTGGCCGCGGAGCGACGACGCGCGGCGGCGCGGGCTTGGCCGCTGGTCGCGAGATCGGCGCGGTTTGCGCCTCTGGGGGATTGACCTTCGGCGCAATCGGCGCGGCCTGGGGAGGCGGGAGGGGCGGCGTTTCTTCGACAGCGGTGTTCGGTAAAGCCTGTTGCGGCGGCGGGACAGATGGCTGGACCGACGGCGCTTCGATCGATCCTGTCGTTGGAGAGGACGGAACGGCTGGCGGCGCCTGTACGGCCGGCAGCGGTGGCGTTTCCTGCTCGGCCAGGGAAGTCTGCTGTTGCGGCGGAGTCGCTTGCGGCGCCGGCGATGGCGGTTCTTGAGCGGGTGGCTGTTCGACCGCAGGCAGGGGCGGCGTTTCCTGCTCGGCCGGAGAAACCGGCGAGTCGACGCGCGCCTCCGATTGTGAGGGCGGTGATGATGGCGGCGGAGGCGTCGCCGGATCGGGGGGGACGTCGGCGACAATTTCAACCGAGATCGCCTCAGGCGCCGCTACGTCGCGATCGGCGTTCGACCAACTGGCGGCGGCGATCAAGGCTGCGAAATGCAACACCAACGAAAGCGCGAAGGCGGCGGCCCAAACGAGCCCGACATCGGCGTGGCTGGCCTGCTCGGGCTTGAAAAGCGCGCCCGGACGGATCGCCGCCATGTCAAATCCGCGCAGCGCAACCGCTTCGCGATCCGTCCACGCGATCGTCCCGACGCCCCGAAAGAGAGACGCCTCACTCCCTGTTTCTTCCCGCCGCTCATCCCGGTTTCTTGGCGACCGGCGAGCCTGCGCAGTTTTCTTCCCCGCGCTACTCATGCCTCCTCATTCCTCGGCCAACGGAAGCGAAATATCTCTCGGCGTATCCTCCCAAACGCATCAGCATAAAGAATGGCGCCGCGCCGGGCCATCCTAAAATGTCGCCTTCATGCCGGCATAAATTGATCGCGGCTGCGCGGGGCTCAGCGTGCGCGGATCGGTAAAAGACGCGCCGCCGTTGCCGAAATTCGGAATTTGAGTCGTATCGAAAAAGGCGCCGTATGTGTAGTAATGATTGTCGAGCAGATTTTCGATACGCGCGTAGATCTGCACGTTCTTGGTCAATTGGTACGACGCGTCGATATTGACGACGGCGTAGGCGGGCAGTTTCGAAAACTGATTTGAAGCGTCGCCGTCAAAATATTGGGGATCCACAGCGACAAGATCGGCGCCGACCTTCAAGTCGGCGGTCAGCAAATAATCGCCGCCCAATTTGAAGCGATGGCGTGGGATCATCGGAATATGATCGCCTGGCGATACTTGAATATTGCCATCTGCGTCAGCGAATGGAGAGTTGGAGGCGAGGGTCACGGAATTGAGGAACGTTGCGTCGACATAGGCATAGCTCGCGTAAAGGCTGTAGCGGTCCGTCTTGAAGTTGACTTCCGCCTCGACGCCCTGGCGCCGCGTCGTACCAACGTTCTGGAAATAGCCGAAGCCCTGCTGAAACGGGCTTGGAACGTTTAGGATATCGTCCTGGCTGTCGGTTCGGAAGACGCCGAGCTTCCATCCAAGCGAACCAACCGATGGTCCGTAATCATGGGTCCCATGCAACCCCGCCTCCAAAGTACGTCCAATGACTTGCTTAAGCGGCGGATCGGAGACGAGGAAACTGGCCAGAATGCACGGATTGCGCGGATCGGCGCAACCCAATTCGAGCGGGGTCGGAGCGCGATTGGCTTCGGAATAGCCTATATAGGCCGTGATATCAGGCGTGAGTTTATAGGTTGCGCCGACCATCGGGTTGAACCGATCGAAAGTGTCGTTGCCGTCCAGCGCGCCGCCAAGTTGGTCGTGCAGGCGGATATCCGCCACGTTGAAGCGGCCGCCCGCGGTGAGCGAGAAATCCTTGGTCACGTCGAATGTGTCGATCGCGTAGAGGCCGCCGTACAGATTTGTCGAACGCAGCGACACGGGACCGTCCGAGACCGGATCGCCGGAAGGGCCAAGAAAAATGCCGTTTCCTTGAACGAAATAATTAGGTTGGATGACGCCGAGTTCGGCGTTCGCGGAAAAGTTGGTGACGCCGTAGTCGACGCTGGCGCCGATGACGAAATGGTTGCTGTGGCCATAGATCGTATCGGTATTCGTCGCCTGAAGCGTCGTGCCGACGCTCGTGGTCTGAGTTTTTGTGCGGTCGATTTCGCCAAGCGTCGCGCTTGAAGGGAAAGGATTTGCGAGTTGTCGCCCGTTCACTCCGTTGGCGGCCGATACAGAATCGCCAAAACAGAGGAAGGTGGGGTCTAGGCAAGGTTGGACGTCGGTCGAATTGCCGTCCACGGTCGTTTGAAAGAAGGAGCGAAAATAGGTGGCGCTTTGCAGCGTCCATGTCGGGCTGACGTCGACTTTCCCCCTGGCCTCGATATAGCCAACCTGATTGTGCAACGTCTGCGGCGTCGTATAGACACTGCTCCAGCTCTGCTCGAGCAGTTCAGCCGGAGCTGCGGCGGTGGCGCCGAAGCTATTGCTCGCGCCGCCGAAGCTGAGATGCCACTCCGCGCTGTCGCCCTTGTAGCCGATATCGCCGTAGATCCGGCGAATTTGCGACGAGGAGGAGTCACGATAGCCGTGATCCTGCGCGCCTTCGATCGAAAGATAGGTGGCGTAGTCGCCGACCTGTTTGCCATATTGGAACGACGATTGGATCCGGCCGTAGGAGCCGCCCATGATGTCGAAGGACCCGCCCTGAAAGCCAAAGCCGTCCTTCATCTGAATGCTGAGGGCGCCGCCAAGCGCGTTCAGGCCGAAGGCGGGGTTGTTGCTGATGACGTCGATCGAGCGCACAGCGGAGGTCGGAATCAGATCCCAATTGACAGTGTCGCCGAAGGCTTCGTTGATGCGTATGCCGTTCTGATAGACGGCGAGTCCTTGCGGCGTGCCCGAAACGGGCGAAGCGTCGAAGCCGCGAAACATCACATCGGGCTGAAAAGGATTGCCCGCAACCTCATTCACCGTAACGCTTGGCGTCTGTTGGACAATGGCTTTGACGACGCTCGGCGATTTGGTCTGTTCGATTGTCTTGGCGTCGATGATCGTGACCGCGGCTGGAACTTTGTCGACATCAATGCCGGTTCCGGCCAGCGGCGTCGTCGCAAGGACGTCAATCGTTGGCAGGACCAAAGCCCCAGCATTCGAGGTTCTGCCGGGCGGCGCGGTTTGCGCCCCAGCCTGAAAGTCGGAAGCGGCGACAACGCCCAAAGCAACAATGATTGCCGCCAGCCGCTTCACGTCTCCCCCTCCGGCGCCCCGACTCAGCGCGAAAGCGCCGAAGAAATCGCCGTATTATGGCCCGGCTTTGGCTCTCTTTTTCGTTCCGCAGCCAACCCAGCAACAAGAAACGCTGACGCGGGCGGGCGGCAGGGAGGGAGGAGAGATCATTGCGATCTCAGGGACCGCCCGCCCGCGCGCTATCCAGTCTAGTGGATAGGAAAGGGGACGCCGCTTCAATTATTTAAAAAAACGTCGTTGCGAATTCCCGGATAGGGTATTTTTTTCCCGGCTTTATCGAAGCTCCCCGCGGGAGCGAACGTCGCCTCGACGACGGTCCCGCCGCCGGGCGCATCGCTGACGGCGATCGCGCCGCCTAAGGCCCGCACGCGCTCACGCATGCCCAAAATGCCCATGCCTGGCGTCGCGTCGGCCGCGCCGCCGCGACCATCGTCGCGAACGCGAATGCATAAACCGACCAAGGGATTTTCCCGAGTCAGCACCGCCAGGTCGCTTGAATCATAGCTGAGGGTGATCTCAATGTTGCTCGCGTGCGAATGTCGAAAAGCGTTGGTGAGGGCCTCCTGGACGAATCGATAGGCCATTAAGCTTTCTCGTTCGCCCAATTCTCCAACGCGCTCTGAGGCAGAAAAGACGAGCGATACATTTGGGTCGTCTTGCCGCCACTGCTCAACCAGCGCTCTCAGCGCTTCGACAAGGCCAAGCTCTTCGAGCGCGGCGGGACGCAAGCGGGCGAGAATGCGGCGATTGTGGCTCTGTAAAGTTTCGACCTGGTCGCGGATCGAAATCGCCGCTGCGGCCTCGCTGTCGCCGGTCTTTTGCAATCGCGCCGCCAGCATGGTCGCCTTGGCGCGCAGCGCAAACAAATCCGGCCCGATCTGATCATGCAACTCGTGCGCGATCGTTTTGCGCTCCTCGTCTTGCGCATCAAGAAGGCGTTCGAGGAGCTGCCCATTGACGGCGCGCAAATCCGCGAGCGCCTCGGCGAGACTGTTGATCTGGCGGCAGGTGTCAACGAATTCGGGCGGCCCCGAGGGCTCGACCCGTGCGGCATAATCGCCGGCGGCAAGACGGCCGAGGGTGACGCCCGCGCGACCGAGCGGCCTCAGCGCCCAATGAATGAAAAGACTCGACGCCAATAGTACGACCAGCGTAAGGGCGGCGCCCGCGACGGCCTGAGCTTTCGCGGTCGACCAGACTTCATCAATTTCGGCAGACGGATCAGCGACGATAAGCAGAGATCCCAAGCGCCGCTGCTTGATGACGGCAGGAACCGTCACCACTCGGATCGGCGCCTCGGCAATCGCGCGGAACCAAGCTGGCGCCTTCACATTTTCGGCGGCGATGAAGGCCGAGGCGACGGCGGGATCGCCGTCCGCGACAAGCCCAACGCGGACATGGCGAAGGTTTTGCAGATTGCCGACGAGAGCAATCAAGTCATGCAGGGGGTCGTGCGAATCCTGCATGCCGGCGAGCGACGTGGCGACGAAAGCGGTCGTCAATTTGACGACGCTGGCCGATTCCGCCTCAGACCTCTTACCGACGTCGACCAGCATCCGACCGACATCGGCGGTGAGCCAAACTGATAGGAGAGCCGCAAACAACAGATTGAGCCGAAGCCGCAGCGATATTCTACGCCACATATGCGCGCCTCCTGGCGGGAGCCATATCTCCGCCAATGAAACATAAGGCATTTGTGATTGTCAGTTGTCGCCGTCTGGCCCATGATAGCGCGTGGCGTGGGGCGGCCTCGGGAGGTTTATGGGACGTGCGCGTTCTCATCGTGGATGATCATCCCATCGTCGTTTCCGGCTGCAAAGCGTTGCTGAGCGGCGAGCCCGGAATCGAAGTTGTCGACGCCGCGGATTCTGAAGCCGGCTACGCCGCCTATTTCGCAGACAGGCCAAACGTCGCTGTCATCGACATCAATTTACCCGGGACCTCGGGGCTGGAATTGTCGCGCCGAATTCTCCAGCGCGACCCGGAAGCTCGGCTGGTCATCTTCAGTATGAACGACGATCCGATCTTCGCAATGCGAGCCATCGAGGCCGGCGCAAAAGGCTATATCGCCAAGAACGACGATCCGCTGCTCTTCGTCGAGGCGGTTCGCCGCGTCGCCGAGGGAGGCGTCTACTTGCGCCCGGAAATGGCTTGCAAAGTCGCTTTCATTAGAACGGGTCCCGGCGGCGCCACGCAACCGTCCGGCTTAAATGCGCGCGAACTCGAAATTCTGCGATTGCTTGCGGCGGGGAATACGATCGCGCAGATCGCCTACCTGCTCAACGTCTCCTACAAAACCGTCGCCAACAATTGTACCGCCATCAAACATAAGATGGGCGCGCGCAGCACCATGGATCTGATGCGGCTCGCCGTCGGCTTCGCCGAAGCGCCGAGTCCGCAGATGCGGTGAGATCAAGATGCGCCGCTATTTGTCGCAGGCCTTCGCGGTCTTCTCGTCAATAGTGAAGACCTTTCCTTCCTTCACCGCGACATCCCGCACGATGCAAGTGCGACCGCCTTGGTCAGCGAATTTGACGTCGTAGACGCCCGATTTGACGCCGAGAATTTTTAATCGTTCGTCAGGAGAGACGGACTTGTCGGAGTCATTTTCAGCTTGATTTTGTCCCCAGTCGTTCTTGCCGGCAGGCGAAATCTGCAAAGATGTAATCGTGTCGCGCGTTAAATTCCAAAATTGGGTGTCTTTGGCGAATGCAGCCGTTGGAAGGACAAAGGCGATCGCCAATATGGCTGCGCTTGTTCGAGCCATGTCATCCTCAGACCTTCGGCGTCGTACGATAGATATTTCTCGAGATTCAGGAACCGACAGGCCGCCGGATCGCAGAAGCCGTTAGGGCTTAGGATAATCGATCCGGCGAGAACAGTTCACCTCTGCGCGGAAGCGTAGCTGGTAACTTCCATTCCAACGCAGTCTTCAACAATCATGGGGGTCGACCAGGCCATTGCAATCTCCCTGAGATTCTGGACGTGGCGATGAGAGGCCACGCC
>JASLHV010000174.1 GCA_030153205.1 Roseiarcus sp.
TCATGCGCCCCGGTCGCCAGCACGACTTCGGCGGCGCGCACTTGCCAAACTCTCTCCCGGGCAAGATCAGCGGGCGCGCTGGCGAGGTGATCGGTCAGCCGTTCGGCGAGCGCGATGTGATTATGATTGTAATAGCCGAACGCCGTCGTACGCGTGAGCAGAGTGACGTTGGAGCGCGCGCGTAGCGTCTGAATCGTCTCGGCCAGCCAAGCGGACACCGTGGCGCCGTCGATCGTCGACGCGACGTCATTGAGAAGCGCGCCGCCTGGCTCGGCGCCTTCGTCGGCCAGAATGATTGTCTTGCCCGTCTCCGAAGCCGCCAAAGCCGCCGCGAGGCCGGCCGGGCCGGCGCCGATGATGAGGACGTCGCAATGAGCATGGCGATGGGCGTAGCGATCGACGTCAGGCTCTGAAGGCGCTTCGCCAAGGCCGGCGGCGGCGCGGATCGCGGGCTCGTAGACGCGATCCCAGAAGGAGCGCGGCCACATGAAGGTCTTGTAGTAGAAACCAGCGGCGAAGAACGGCGACAAAAGGTCGTTGACGACGCCGATATCGAAATCGAGCGACGGCCAATGGTTCTGCGAATGGGTGGCGAGGCCGTCGCGCGCTTCGACCATCGTCGCGCGATTGTTCGGATCAATGCGGCCCGGCCCACGATCGACGGACAAAAGAGCGTTGGGTTCGTCCGATCCATGCGACAGTACGCCGCGCGGGCGATGGTATTTGAACGACCGGCCGACAAGATGGACGCCATTCGCCAGCAGAATCGACGCCATCGTGTCGCCGGCGAAGCCGGACAAACGTTGACCGTTAAAGATCACATTCACAGGAGAAGCGCGATCAATACGCCCGCCGCGAGGGAGCCGGTACGATTGCGTCATTGCGGCGGCTTTCCGCGCGAGGAAGGCCGTGCGCCGATTTCATACGTTTCGATAAAGGCGTCGGTCACGGTGTTGCGAAGCGCGTTGAACCAGCGCTGACAGCCGTGCTGATGGTTCCACCGTTCGGCGTGAACGCCTTTTGGATTGTCGCGGATGAACAGAAATTCGGCCCAAGAAGCATCGTCGAGATCGGCGGGCTGCGCCGGCCGCGCGATATGGGCCTGGCCCCCGCAGCGGAACTCGAGCTCCGGCCGCTCGCCGCAATAGGGACAGTTGATCAGGAGCATGATGGTTTCAAAACTGGTTGAGGCGGCGACTTGCCCTCAGCCCAACCCTCTCCCGCAAGCGGGAGAGGAGCCGCGCGGCGGCGTTTACTTAGGATGAAGCCTCCTGTCGGCGGCAAAAGCATCCCTTCTCCCGCTTGCGGGAGCAAATGGCCGCGGAGCGGCCGGATGAGGGTAAGCCGCGGCATCTAATGCGCCACGGCCGCGGCGGCGGCCTCGTCGATGAGGCGGCCGGTGCGGAAACGGTCGAGTGTAAAGGGCGCGTTGATCGGATGCGGCTCGCCCGTCGCCAGCGTATGAGCGAAGACATGGCCAGAACCTGGCGTCGCCTTGAAGCCGCCCGTACCCCAGCCGCAATTTACGTAAAGCCCTTCGACCGGCGTCTTGCCGATGATCGGCGAACGATCCGGCGTCACATCGACGATGCCACCCCAGGAGCGCAACATCCGCATGCGCGTGAATTGCGGAAAGAGTTCGCAGATGGCGTCCAGCGTATGTGTCGTAATGTGCAAGCCGCCTTGTTGGCTGTACGACGTATATTGGTCGGTGCCGGCGCCGATGACCAATTCGCCCTTGTCGGATTGCGACATATAGGCGTGGACGGCGTTCGACATGACGACGCAGGGAAAGACGGGCTTGACCGGCTCTGACACAAGCGCCTGCAGCGGATAACTTTCGATCGGCATTCTGACGCCGGCCATGCTCATGATCACGCTGGTGTGGCCGGCGGCGACAATGCCAACGCGGTTCGCGCCGATGAAGCCGCGTGAGGTCTCGACGCCCGCGACGGCGCCGTTCGGGCCGCGACGAACGCCGACGACTTCACAATTTTGAATAATGTCGACACCCCGCGCGTCCGCGCCGCGCGCATAGCCCCAGGCGACGGCGTCGTGACGGGCGACGCCGCCACGCCGTTGCAAGGCGGCGCCGATCACGGGATAGCGGATTTTTTGGCTGATGCTCAAAGGCGGGCAGAAGGCCTTGGCTTCGTCCGGCGTCAGCCAATCGTTATCAACGCCATTGAGACGATTGGCGTAGATGTGGCGCTTCAAGCTTTGTACGTCGTGCTGATTATGCGCGAGCATCATGACGCCGCGCTGCGAAAACATGACGTTGTAGTTCAGCTCTTGCGAAAGCCCTTCCCAGAGCTTGACGGCATGTTCGTAGATGCCGGCGCTTTCGTCATAGAGATAGTTCGACCGGATGATCGTCGTGTTGCGGCCGGTATTGCCGCCGCCGAGCCAGCCTTTTTCCAGCACGGCGACATTGGTGCGCCCATGGACGCTCGCCAGATAATAGGCTGTCGCAAGACCATGGCCGCCGGCGCCGACGATGATGATGTCATAGGCCTTTTTCGGCTCAGGATTGCGCCATTGGCGCTCCCATCCCTGGTGCGCGTTGAAAGCCTCGGCCAGCAGGGTTCCGACGGAAAAGCGACGCATCGATGGTCTCGAACCTATTCGGCAGATTGTCCGCCCAGCCTAGGTGTATCTTGACGAAAGACGACATCAATTTTTGATTTTCCGACAAATTGTCCTTTAATGCTTTGAACGCGAGCGAACCGCGAGGAACCGGGAGTGGTCGCAAGACAATTAAAAGCGGAACCTGTCGAAATCTGGCGCACCGGCTCCGCACGCGATCGCGCGCCGTCGCGTATCGCCTTTATGCTCGTCCATCATTTCTCGATGATCGCCTTCACAGCGGCCATCGAGCCTTTGCGCCTCGCCAATCGCGCCGCCAGCGCGCCGCTCTATCAATGGCGCCTCTACTCGGCGGACGGTGGCCCGGTCGAAGCCTCGAACGGCGTCAAGGTCGGCGTCGACCAGCATTTCGCGGAGGCGCGCGACGTCGATTTCGTCGTGGTCTGCGCGGGCGTCGAGGTGCAGTCGATCGAGCATCGCACGCTTATCGCGACTTTGCGGCGGCTGGTGAAATTCGGCGCGGCCGCGGGCGCGGTATGCACGGGGGCCTATGTGCTCGCCAAGGCCGGGCTGCTCGACGGCTATCGCTCAACGGTTCACTGGGAAAATCTTCCCGGCATGCGGGCCGACTTCCCCGATCTCGACATTGGCGAGGATCTTTTCGAGATTGATCGGGATCGATTCACTTGCGCTGGCGGCACGGCTGCGGCCGATATGATGTTGTCGCTGATCGCCAGGGATCACGGGCCGCGGATTTCGGCCGCAGTGACAGAGCAATTGATCCACCATCGGATCCGCGAATCCGGGGAGCGGCAGCGGACTGAAGCGCAAAAACGGCCGGGCGGCGCGCCGCCTAAAGTGCTGCGCGTCGTGACCCTCATGGAGCAGTCGATCGAGCGGCCACTCGCGATGAATGAATTCGCCGCCAAAGTGGCGCTCTCCGATCGCCAGCTCGAGCGGCTCTTCTGCAAACATTTCGGGCGGACGCCGACACGGCACTATCTCTCGATCCGCCTCGAGCACGCCTGCCAATTGCTGCGACAAACGTCGATGCCGGTTCTGTCGGTCGCGATGGCGAGCGGGTTCAATTCGGCGTCGCATTTTTCGAAGAGCTATTTCCAGCACTTTGGCCACAGTCCGAGCGCCGAGCGAAAAGTGGCGGCGAAGGCGTGACCTGACCGCCTATTGCTGACGCTCCTTGTCAGCAGCGGCGGATAGTGAGGACATGGAGGAGTCCGACATCGCAATCACCGATGGATCGTGCGATGCGTTAAGGACAGAGCTTCAAGGTCGAGCCGCAATGAAATCCGCCCAATACCGCCTCGGCCTGGCGCTGATCATCGCTTCGACCATCGCTTGGAGCACGGCGGGATTCTTTACCCGCCTCATCCCGCTCGACGCTTGGACCCTCCTCGCCTGGCGCGGAATCTTCGGCGGATTGGGCATCGCTATCGCCAGCTTTTTCCTCGAGGGCCGTCACTTCCGCCTGTCGATCGGCCCACGGGGTTGGCTCTTCGCCATCGTCTCCGCTGTGGCGATGATCTTGTTCATCGTATCGCTGACGCTGACCACCGTCGCCCATGTCGCCGTGATCTACGCCATCATCCCTTTCGTCGCCGCCGGTCTCGGTTGGCTGATCCTTCATGAGCGGCCGAGCGTTCATGCGCTCGTCGCCAGCGCGGCCGCGCTCATCGGCGTCGCCGTCATGATGAGGCTCGGTACGGACGGGGAGTGGCTCGGCGACGCGATCGCCTTCGCCATGACTCTTTGCATGGCGGCAATGATGGTCGTCGCCCGACGCTTCAAGAATAATTCGGCGCTGCGCGCGGCGGCGCTATCGGCTTTCCTAAGCGCGCTCGCCTGTTGGCCACTCGGCCATCCGCTGGCAGTATCCGGCCACGACCTCGTGCTTCTCGCATTCTTCGGCCTGGCCAATTCCGCGCTCGGCATCGGCCTTTTCGCGCTCGGCGCGCGCTATCTGCCGGCGGTCGAGACGGCGCTGATCGGCGCGCTTGACGCGCCTCTTGCGCCGCTGTGGGTCTGGCTCGCCTTCAATGAGACGCCAAGCGGAGCGACTTTGATCGGCGGCTTGATCGTGTTCGCGGCGGTTGGGACGTACCTCGCGATCGGGGCGGCGAAATCGAGGACGGCCCACGCTCTCCTCCCCTGCGAAGCGGCGGAGGGAGACCGCGCGTAGCGCGGTGGAGGGGGCACGGCGGTGAGGACTCACCCGCAATCGCCGCATGCCCCCCTCCACCATGCTTCGCAGGGTCCCCCTCCCCGTGCCGCTTCGCGACACGGGGAGGGGGACGTACCCCAATCATCCCTTCTCATCGCTCTCCGGCTGGTGACCGCCGGAAAGCGGCACGAAGGGTATGACCTTGCCGCCGAAAATATCCGACCGCGCAACCGCGACGGCGCCGTCGGCGCCGGCCGACTTGACCACTTTGAGAATGTGCTGCGCGCCGGGCGGCCCGACTGGGATGACCATGATGCCGCCCGTCTTCAATTGTTGCAGCAAGGGCGGCGGGATGTGATCGATGCCGCAGGTGACGATGATCTTATCGAAGGGCGCGTTTTCCTCCCAGCCGTAATAACCGTCGGCCTTCTTCGTCGTGATCGCGGAATATTCGCTATAGCCCTTCGCGATCAGCCGGTCATAGACGCCGCGGGTGCGGTCCGCGAGCTGCGGGATGATCTCGATCGTCCAGATCCGGTTGGTCAGGTAGCTCAGCAAGGCCGATTGGAAGCCCGAGCCCGTGCCGATCTCGAGCACCTTGTCGCCGGGCTTGACGGCGATGGAACTGGTCATGCGGCTCATCGTGCCGGGCGGCGTAATCGTCACGCCGAAGCCGATATCGATATAATGGCCGACATAGGCTTGATCCTTATCCTCGGGCAGGACGAATTCTTCGCGCGGCGTCATCAGGAAGGCGCGTTTGTCGGCGGGCGTGAAGAGGTCGTTGAAGGAGAGGACGTCGAGATA
>JASLHV010000498.1 GCA_030153205.1 Roseiarcus sp.
CGTCATATAGATAGCCGCGGGAATATAATGGCGGCGCCGTAGACATACCGGCGCCGCTATTCTGTTGACGCCCGCGATGTTGGTTTTGTTCAAGGGTCAGAGAGGCGGATTGCGCTTCCGCCGTGATGGAGCGTTGGCCATGAGGCCAAGCGCTACGCCGCCGATTGCAATTATCGGTATGAGCTTTTTAACGCCTATAGAGCGGACAAGTTGTAGCCCCGCGGCCACTACCATCGGATCCGCGATAGCGGTTTGGATTGCCGATTTTGCGACAGCTTTCGGCTTTCGTGCGCGCCGTTTGAGAACGGCATACCAAACGAGGAGCGCAATTACGACGACCACAAAGATGCAAGCAAACGTCAAGCATGCGTCGATTGCGCCATAACGATCAAGAATAAACAAGAAGCCGGCTGCGCAGAGGAAGGTTAAAGCGATTAACGCGGCTCCTGAGATCGCTAAAGCGACGAAGGAGATGCGTACAGAAGCCTGAAGGCTGGCTCTGAATTCGTCGATCTTGCTTTGAAACATTGCGCTCTCAGAAAGGAGCCGAATGAGCTAATAGAGTTAGCGCCGCCAAGCAACGCCCACGAGAAAGCCGATTCCAAGTGCGATGGCGACGGTCGCAAGAGGCCGCTCTTGAATCACATCCTCCAGCGTGTCGCCGATGGAAGAAGCGACATCTTGCGCAGCGCCAGCTACCGCGTCGGCACGTTGAGAAGCGTCTGACATCATATCGTCAACGTTGGCGCGGGCATTCTTCATTCCGCGCTTCGCTTGTTTTTGGGCGAGAGAAGCGAGCGAGTTAACCGCGTCGGCGATTTGCTGCGAAAGGTTCGAGATATCGTTCTTCACGGCTGTCATATCCTTCTCGAGGCGATCATAAGCGGCCGCAACTTCCGAAGAATCTTGGGCATCAGACATTCGGATCTCCGGAGTAAAGTGATGGCGAGGAATAAACGTAGAGCTGAGCTAAAGGTTCCAGAGATCAGGTCTCATCTCCAATAAGGTGATCCTTCAGAACCAAGCCTACGATGAGAAGAGGCGACGAGAGGAACGCGCCCATAGGACCCCACAGCCAAGCCCAAAAAGCGAGCGAAAGAAGAACGGCAAGGCCGTTGAGCGATAGCCGCCGTCCGATGATGTGAGGCGTGACGAACTGCCCTTCGATGGAGACGACGACGACGAAACCGATCGCCGCGAGTAAACCCGATCCGAGAGTCGGCGCTGTCACTACGCCCACCGCGAGCAGGACGGTAAACATCGCGATTGGCCCGATGATCGGGACAAAATTGAAGGTCGCCGCGAGTACGCCAAGCCCAATCGGACCCGGGGTCGAAGTGATCGCGCAAACCAAGCTGACAACAGCGCCTAAACAGAGATTTATAAGAGACACCGTCAGTAAATAGGCGGCGAGACTGGATTCTATCTCATTAATTATCTTCAGAGCTGTAAGACGTGACTCTCTCTGCGAGAACGTCATGACTAGGCCGCGTCGAAGGTCGGGCCAACTGGCGATGAAAAGAAGTAAAACGACTAAGAAGAAAAGGAATTCCGATAAGGTCGGCGATAGAAACGCGAGCGTCGACTGCACCCATTCAATATTGGGCAAAGGAAGAAGAGCGCCGCTTGTGTCCACGCCTAGCGTAGCTTGGATATTGCGCCACCAGTTATAAATTCCGTCGAGAAAGTGGAGCTTGTCCTTTAGCAACGCGCCAAGCTCGGGTAATTTGTTGGCCCACGCAGCCAGAGGGGCCGAAATCAGAGCAATTGCCAATGCGATGACGGCTGCCGTGGCCCCCACGATCAGCAACGCTGATAGGAATCTTGGCAGGCGGTACTTTTCGAGAAAGGTGGCCGCTGGCGAAACCATCGTGCCGATCACGAAGGCCGCCACGATCGGCAAGAGAAGGACGCGTGCGACATAGAGGACGAATCCGACCGCGATGACCGCCAGGGCGGTTTGCGACCAAGCCGCGATTTGTTCGGTGCGATCATTCGCTGACGGCGGCGAACTCTCGATCGGTCGCTTCATTTGCAAGCGTACAATCTCGCGCGTCTCGGCAATAGCGATCGCCGAGATCTCTTGAGAACAGAGCTTAAACTATTCCCCATCGGACAACAGAACTAGTGGAGGAAAGTTCCGACGATATCGCGTCTTGCAGCCCCCATGGGCGCGAAACATAATGAACTATTCATTTCGGTTTAAAATAACGACCCACCCGCCGCGGCGCTACTCGATTAGGAAATTTCGGTTTCGTCGATCTCTGCCGTCGCAAGATTGGTCGAGCCCCAGTGTGCGTTTTCACCTTCCGCTGAGAGTAGTTCGGCAAGTTTGGTCCGCGCGCGGTTTAGGCGGCTTTTGATTGTGCCGATGGCTACGCCGCAGATCTCCGCCGCCTCTTCGTAAGAAAGGCCCGTGGCGCCGATCATGGTCAGGGCCTCGCGCTGCTCGGCGGGCAGCTTGGCCAGGGCCTTTCTAAAATCCGCAAGATCGAGGTGGCTTTCCTGATCCCCGACAACCGCCAACCGCGCTGAATACATCCCGTCCGTATCCTGCACTTCGCGGGAACGCTTACGATAATGCGAGTAATAAGTGTTCCGTAGGATGGTAAAGAGCCAAGCTCGCAAGTTCGTTCCGGCTTGAAATTTCTCGGAATTGCTCCAAGCTCTTAGTAAAGTGTCCTGCACGAGGTCGTCGGCGAGTGTCACCGACCCCGAAAGTGAGGCGGCGAAAGCGCGTAAATTAGGGATTTCCGCGACCAGATCGGCTTTGAAGTTATCGGCGTTCATCGTCGCTCTCGGTCGAGCCCGCGCGCTCTTTCATCTCTAGTCGCGCCAACAACTCGACGAACTTGTCGGGAATGGGGGCATGGATAAGGTCGTCGTAATGCGCCTTAAGAGAGCGACCGATCGCGTCTTGAAGTTTAGCGTTCAATCGACCGTCGCGACCGTCCGCCGGCACATTCGAGTCTTCACTTTCGTCTCTTGGCATTGCACCCTCATGCGATCGGCGCTCCTGCCCTCCGATCGTCACGTTCGTTCTTCCGGCGTCCCGCGAAGCTGGTAACCCGTGGTGAAACGCGGTGGAGGCCGATAGGTTCCTTGGCTTCGTGAAAATAATTTACTTGTCCGTTTGTCGCAATGATGCTGCTGTTCGGCCGAAAAGAGGATTGTTCGCATGTCGATATCCAAAGAGATCGCGCCTCAGCTTCCTTATTTGAGACGCTTTGCTCGGGCTTTGAGTGGCTCGCAGGCGAGTGGCGACGCCTATGTCATCGCCGCTCTGGAAGCTCTTATCGAAGATCCATCCATCTTTCCACGCGGCATGCCGACGCGGCCAGCTTTGTACCACATCTTTCTCAAGCTCTGGTCATCGATGCCTGTGAACACGCAGGTTAGTCCGGCCGCCGCTGAGCATCGAGCGCCGGAACGAAATCTCGGATTGCTCACGCCACAATCCCGTCAGGCGTTTCTGCTCCGGACCGTAGAGGGATTTTCCGTCGCGGAAGTCGCGGCGATCTTAGGCAAAGACGAGGCGGCAGTCGTGGCGCTTTTGGATGTCGCCGCTCATGAAATCGCCGAACAGGTCGCGACGGATATTTTGATCATCGAGGATGAACCTATCATCGCTCTGGACCTCGAAGCGATTGTCCAAGAACTCGGTCATCGGGTCGTCGGCGTTGCGCGCACGCGTAAGGAAGCTGTAGCTCTCATCGGCGAACATCGGCCGAGCTTGGTGCTCGCCGATATTCAACTCGCTGATGGAAGCTCAGGCCTCGACGCTGTCAACGACATTTTGACGTCGCTTGATGTCGCGGTGATTTTCATCACCGCTTATCCGGAGCGTTTCTTGACCGGCGATCGTCCTGAGCCCGCCTTTCTCCTCACAAAGCCCTTTGAACCTGAAACGGTGAAGGCCGCGATCAGTCAGGCCCTCTTCTTCGATCGAAAGGCTGGACGCAAGGCCGCCTAGCCCCGCAGTACCGCTTTTGCGAGCCGGGCCCACGAGCGTGAGAAAGATATATGCTTCCGTCTCACGCTCTCATATTCGGGCATGATTCTCGCAATGGAGAATCACAGAGCCCACGCCGGTCAGTTACACTATTTGTCTTGAAGCAGCGACCGAATGACTTGCGCGAGCCGCTGCATGTCAAAGGGCTTCGCAATAATCGCCATTCGTATGTCTAGCGGCTCTCGCAATCCTTCATGCTCGTCGCCATAGCCAGTCGCAAAGAGTATCGGAAGCGAGGGCCGAACTTTGCGTGCGGCATCGGCCAGCGCTCGCCCATTCATGTCAGGCAGGCCGACGTCGGTGAGAAGTAGCGCGATTTCGCGCTCGGCACGAAGTAGATCCAGCGCGGTTTGAGCGTCGTTTGCGGAGAAAACCGCGTAATTTTCCTCTTCTAGAAAGTCCCTTAACAGCATCTGTACGAATGGCTCGTCTTCAACGACAAGGATAGTTCTTTTGTTATTATCCTTCATGACGTTCCCCTTTCATTTGTGAATAGCTGCGGGGATGCCGAGAGGTCTATAGACAAATTTAAGCCTAAAAGGTTCCGTCACGAGAACTTGAGGGCAGCGGGGCTTATTTTTTCTTATTAATTCGTGATTTCATTGTGATGTCCGGCCGGATTTGCTTGAAACTCGCATGCTAGACATAGGATATATATGGATACTCTTTCTATTGCCATTTTTCTCCTGGCCGTCATTTGGGCGTCGGCGGGTGGCCGGTCGCGAAGAGGGAAGAGGGTTGACTGGTGCTGAGGAACTTTGTGAGACGATACGGGTTTGTGAAGGAGCGCTAATCGGTTTCATCGCTTAAGTCTGGGAGATAAAAATGGGACGAGCTGCCCTTCTCTGGTTACTTGGGGTTCCGATTCCTGTTATTATTCTTATCGCCTTGTTGTACCATCACTGATCGAGCGAAGTGTCGAATGATAGAACGCCGCCGATGTGCTATCGACGGCGTTCTTTTTGCATTACCATATGAGAGTTTTCACGAGGAGCACTTTGCTGTATCGCCTGACTAAAGAAATGACTTCTCTGTCGAGATAACAGTAGCAACAGCTAGAGGCCAAGGCGGCCTTCGGCTCAGTGAAATTTTTGGGGCGTTATGGCAGGAACGACTTCACAAAGGGTCAGCGAGGGCAAACCTTATCCTTTGGGGGCGACGATTGATTCCAGCGGCGCCAATTTCGCGATCTTCTCAGCGAATGCAACGAAAGTAGAAGTTTGCCTTTTCGACTCGACAGGAGCTCGTGAAACGGATCGTTTCGAACTTCCGGAGCATACTGACGAGATCTTTCATGGCCATATTGAGGGCGTCGGCGCAGGAACATTCTATGGCTTTCGTGTCCATGGTCCTTACGAGCCCGAGGCTGGCCATCGCTTCAACCCGAATAAACTATTGCTCGACCCTTATGCTCGCGCGCATGCGGGCGTATTGCAATGGGACCACGCCATTTTCAGCTATACGATTGGCGCCGAAGCGGAGGATTTGACTTTCGATGAACGGGATAGTGCGCCCTTCGTGCCGAAATCAGTTGTGGTCGATCCGAATTTCGATTGGCGCAGCGAGATAAGGCGCCGATCTATTCCTTGGGATCACACGATCATTTATGAAACCCATGTCAAAGGCTTTACAAAACTTCACTCCGGCGTCGATGAAGGGCGTCGTGGTACGTATGTAGGTTTGGCGGATAAGCAAATAATCGACTACATTAAATCTATTGGCGTGACAACGGTAGAGTTATTACCGATACATACATTTGTGGACGATAGTTATTTGCTGGACAAGGGATTGAGAAATTATTGGGGCTACAATTCCATCGGTTTTTTTGCTCCTGACCCGCGTTATGCCGCGGATGTTGCCAATTCGTTACGCGAATTCAAGGAAATGATCGCCAGATTTCACGACGCCGGTCTCGAGGTTATCCTCGACGTCGTCTACAATCATACGGCGGAGGGCAATGAGCGCGGGCCGACCTTGTCGTTCAAGGGCATAGACAACGCCTCATACTACCGCCTGATGCCGGACCAGAAACGGTACTACATAAACGATACAGGCACTGGCAATACGCTCAATCTCAGTCACCCGCGCGTCATACAAATGGTCGCCGATAGCCTGCGATATTGGGCGAGCGAAATGCGGGTCGACGGCTTTCGCTTTGACCTGGGAACTATTCTAGCGCGCGAGCCGGACGGTTTTCAGACGGAGAGCGGCTTTCTCAAGGCCATTGGCCAAGATCCTCTGCTCGCCGAAGTGAAGCTTATTGCCGAGCCGTGGGATTGCGGACCGGGCGGTTACCAAGTTGGCGGATTTCCGCCGGGATGGGCGGAATGGAACGATTCTTTCCGCGACACGATAAGGGACTTCTGGCGCGGAGAAGCTCCAGCCAAAGCTTTGGCGACCCGTCTTTGCGCCTCGCCGGACAAGTTCAACCGTCGCGGCCGCCGGCCGTGGGCTTGCGTGAATTTTGTCACCGCGCATGACGGATTCACGCTCAACGACCTCGTCTCCTACAATGATAAGCACAACGAAGCGAACGGCGAAGACAATCGCGACGGCCATTCCGACAATAGATCATGGAATTGCGGTGCTGAAGGACCAACAACCGACGAAGCAATAATCGCCTTAAGGGAGAGGCAAAAACGAAATTTCCTTGCGACGCTTATCCTATCGCAAGGCACGCCGATGGTTTTGGCAGGCGACGAATTTGGCCGCACCCAAAACGGCAATAACAACGCCTATTGTCAGGACAACGAAACGAGCTGGATCGACTGGAGTTTTGACGATCGCGGCGTTTCATTATCTGAATTTTTTCGAAAATTGACGGGATTCTTTCATCGCTATCCGGTCCTGCGCCGATCGCGTTTTTTGACTGGCGAGATCAACGAGGCGATCGACGTGAAGGACGTCACATGGATCGACGCAAACGGCTCTGAAATGACGCCTGCTGCGTGGGATAATGAAAATACGCGTTGTTTCGGCATGCTGTTGGATGGGCGCGCGCAGGCGACGGGCATACGACGGCGCGGCGGCGACGCCACGCTGCTTATCGTCTTCAACGCGCATTATGACGTCGTCAAATTCAAGCTGCCGCGTTGCTACGAAGCGGCTGGGTGGAACAGGCTGACGGACACCAATCGGCCGGAAATGGCTGAACAGCGATTCCGGATGGGGACTGTCTATGACGTGACAGGCCGATCAATGCTCTTGTTCGAGCGCGTCGCCGCACGTCCGCGCCGGGGCGTAGGCCGCGAGGCGGCAAGGGAGCCCGCGAAAGCCGGGTAATTGCCGGCGGCGATCTGCCGCGTCGGTCAAATTTGCACCGAGTTAAGAAGAGCGCGGAACCTCGACGCGTTTCGACCGTTATCGTGGCGACAATGGGTCAAGTTTCGGAGCTGAGAACTCCAATAGCCTGATTTTACTTAGAAAAGACCCAACGAAGCGGAGGCAAATATGGGGCAGATCTTCGGCGTCGTCGGAAGCGGAATGCTTTTCCTCTCTTTTTGTGCCTATTGCGAGGCGCGTGAGGCTCTTCAATCGACCACTTATGGCTTCACGCCCGCTAGCGCCAAGGCGGTGGGCGTCCTCGCCGCGGGTATCACTCTCATTATGGGCTTAGTCGTCTGTTGCCTTCTTGGGGCGAGCACGCCTTACGACGGTTCCCTCTAGTCCTCCGTCTGGTTTGAAGGGCGGCGACGGATGCGAAGTCCGAACCCCATCGCTGGCGAATATAGCCCGGAGCTCATCGCGCTCATGACCGACGCGCTGAACGCTGCCTGGCGACAGCAGACCATCGCCGTCTCCCACGACACTGACCTCGCGCGTCTTGTTATGGCAAGTGCGATTATCGAGCATGTCGATGCGGGCGTTCGCATTCACGAGGAGCTTGTCGTCCGGGCGACAAGCGCTCTAGCCGCCGCTGTTGGGCTTTCGCGAGGAGGGATTCAAACCCGCCGTTAAGGCGGTCCTTTTGACTGGAGTGCTCTAGGCCGTAACGGCGTGCTACGAGCGTTTTGATGCTTGTACGGTTACCGGAACGGGTTCGCCTTCCGTACCGTTCGTTTCACATTCCCAGGCGTCGATTGCTGAAAAGAAAACGATCGAGGCGAGCGCGGCGAACGAAAACGCCACACCACTGACCTCCACCCATTCGAAGCCGACCGCCCCGCTAATCACCATGCAAAGAAACGAAATTCCGACGACGGAAAACATGGAGCGCCCTAGGAGTTTTCGCCGCATAATTGCTGCTGTCCACGAAACCATAATCGCTGTGAAAGGTTCCGGTGCGTTTCGTATCTTTTGTAGGGCGCGCTTCTCCACTATTTAAGCTGATTACACGTTAGGCGCGCGCAGGCTCCGCGGAGGCCGGGGACCTGGCCGACGCCTCATTCGTTTCTATCAATACGCGTTGAAGCGCCTCGCGATCGAAGGGTTTTTGGAGCACAGGCGCGTAGCGATAGCGGGCATCGACATGCGCATTGTCATAACCCGTCAAGAAGACAAATTTTATGCCGCGATCCGACAATACATCAGCAGCCGGATAGACAAGTTCATCGCCGAGATTGATGTCGAGTAAGGCGAGATCGACGGCCTCATCTTTGGCCGCCTCGACTGCAGATGCGATGGTCCGATAGGGTCCATTCACGCGACAGCCGAGATCCTCGAGCACATCCTGCATCATCATCGCGACGAGCGACTCGTCCTCAACAAGCAAAACATGTAAGTCCAAGAATTTCACCGCAGGAGATATGTTCACGCTAGGGGTCTTCGACCGCGAGCTTTGAAGAGGGGGAGTTGGCGGTTCTCGAAGGGGGACCACAATATCGCAACGCAATCCGCTTGGCGTCCAATCAAAAGTCGCCTTTCCCCCGAGTTGCTGTTCTACGCTAGTGCTGATGAGCTTCAGCCCAAAGCCTTGCGAAGCGACCGGCTCGCCCAGCCGAACGTCAGATTCTCGCCACAACAAAGCGAGCCGACCCCCCCGTAGCTCCCAGCTTACCGTCAAAGTCCCCTCCTCGCTCGAAAGAGCGCCATATTTCGCGGCGTTCGTCGCAAGCTCGTGGAGGGAGAGGGCCAAAGTCTGCGCCGTCACCGGCGGCAGCGAGACAGGCGGTCCGAACGTCACGATTCGTTCGCCGCGATCGGCGCGATACGGCGCCAATTCATCCGCCACCAGCGTATCAAAGTCGGCGCCCTTCCAGCGCGATTCCGATAGAAGCGTGTGCGCGCGCGCCAGCGCCATGATTCGACCTTCGACCGTGCTTTTATATTCGTTGATCGAACCTGCTCGAGTGAGGCGAACAATCGCTTGTATGATCGCGAGCGCGTTTCGTGCTCGATGGTCTACCTCACGAGCGAGTAGGGCTTGGCGCTCTTCGGCCTGTTTGCGCTCGGTAATATCAATGGTGACGCCGCCAATCCGGACAACTTTGCCTGTCTCGTCGTAGGTGACGGTGACGGTCCCGATGCACCATCGCAATTCGCCATCAGGCCGGCGAATTCGAAACTCGGCTTGGCAGGTGTTCTCATTTCTGGAGACCGACGCGGCCACGCTCTCCAAGTTACGCAAGTCGTCTGGATTGATCAGCTTGCGAATATTGTCGAGAGTCACGGAGAAGTCCGTCGGGCTCACGCCAAATATTCGGTATTGGCCTTCGTCCCATTTCCAATCCGCGTTCTCGACATCGAAGTCCCAGGACCCCATCTGGCCAGCAGCCAAAGCGATCGTCCGGCGCCTTTCGCTTTGCAAAAGCAACGCGTTGGAAGAAGCCAGATCAGAGGTTCTTTCAGCGACGCGTTGCTCCAACTCCGCATTGAGGCCCTCAAGCTGCCGCGTCTTCCGATGAAGCTCCGCGAAAATCTTGACTTTCGCGCGCAGGACCTCGGGAATGACAGGTACCGGAACGTAATCCACGGCGCCCATCTCATATCCGCGCAATCTATCGACGTCGGACATCAGAATTGCGGAAATGAAGATAATCGGCGTCTTTTCGAAACGGGGATGCTCGCGAATCATTGCCGCCAACTGAAATCCGTCGAGATCCGGCATGCAGACATCGATGAGGACGACGGCGATATCGTTCTTGAGCAAAAGCTCCAGCGCCTCGCGGGCTGACGAGGCTTGGATAAGGTTTTCTCCAAGCTCTCGTAAGATGACTTCGTAGGAAATTAATTTCGCAGGTTGATCGTCAACCAGCAGGACATTGATCTTTTCCGGTGACATATGAATAGGTCCATCTAGCGATGATCTAGCGATGCAGCCACATCCGTAGCGCTGTCAGAAGCTGTTCGGTATTGACGGGTTTGGCGAGATAATCGGACGCGCCGGCCTCCAAGCATTTTTCACGATCGCCTTTCATTGCTTTCGCCGTTAGGGCGATAATGGGGAGGCGCCGATGCGCGGCGTTCTGGCGAATTTTCTCAATCGTTTGATAGCCATCCATCTCAGGCATCATAATATCCATAAGAACGATGGCCAAATTGGGCGTATTTTCGACCAAGTCAATGGCTTCGCGACCGCTCGTGGTCGTCAAGACCTTCATGCCGCGTCGCTCCAAGAGGCTGCTCAACGCGAAAATATTGCGAGAGTCGTCGTCGACCAACAGAACCGCGCGTCCGACGAGGTCTTCGTCCGAGCTGTTCAGACGCTCGAGCATTTTTTGTTTTTCGCTGGGCAGATCGGTCACAATGCGATGGAGGAACAAGGCCGTTTCATCGAGGAGGCGTTCAGGCGACTCGACGCCTTTGACCACGATGCTCCGGGCCATGACATGCAACTGCGCGTCCTCTTCCACGGATAGTTCTCGGCCGGTGAAAACAACGACCGGGATATCGGTAAGGTCCGAGTCCGCGCGCATGCGCTCCAGTACTTCAAAACCCGTCATGTCGGGAAGGCGCAGATCCAGCACGACGCAATCAAAGGCCTCGCGATGAAGCGAAGCCAAGGCGTCTTGGCCACGATTCGAATTCACGATTTCGATATCATCGTGACCGAGAAGTTCGCCGATGCTCAGTTGCTCGGCCTCATTGTCTTCAACAACGAGCAAGCGTTTGCGGCGCGGCTTCGAAAACTCCCTGATGCGAGACAACGCCTCGGACAATCCCTCGCTCGTGGTCGGTTTGGTCACGAAGGAGAAAGCCCCGCGCGCCAGTCCATGTTGGCGATCTTCATCGAGCGTTGCGATCTGCACCGGAATGTGCCGAGTCAACGGATTCTTCTTGAGCTGACTGAGGACGTTCCAGCCAAGCATGTCGGGCAGGAAAACGTCGAGCGAAACCGCCGTCGGTTGATATTGTTTAGCGAGATCGAGCGCATCGACGCCGCGCTGAGCGATGAGGACTTTGAAGCCCTTGTCGCGCGCCAAATCCGTCATGATCCGCGCGTAGTGGGGGTCGTCTTCCACAATCAGCAAGATGGCGTCGCCTGGCTCAATATCCAAACGGTCGTCGGCCACAGATTCGGCGGTGTGATCTTGGCTGGCGCGGACCACGTTTATGGGCGGCGTGATCGACAACGGCGTCGAGCCACGACTTGCAGTCGTTGGGCCGACATATTTCAAGGGGAGATAGAGGGTGAAAGTGCTACCCACGCCCGGCGTGCTTCTGAGATGGATCTCGCCGCCAAGCAGTTGCGACAATTCGCGGCTAATAGCGAGGCCGAGACCGGTACCGCCATATTTGCGACTCGTGCTCGAATCAGCCTGTTGGAAGGCCTCGAAGATGAGCTTTTGTTTCTCCGCTGGAATACCGATGCCGGTATCAGCGACTTCGAAGGCCACGACACCTGGGGCTTGGCTGAGTGTTGGATGGTCGGGAGTCCAGCCGCCAAGGGCGGCGGACACATTTAGACGGACGCCGCCTTGCGCCGTAAATTTGAAAGCATTCGAGAGTAGGTTTTTGAGAACTTGCTGCAGGCGCTTGGCGTCTGTAACGATACTGCGCCCGAGATGGGGGTCGAGCATGACGTCGAAACTTAGCTGACGATTGTCGGCCTCGTGACGGAACGGCCGTCCAACGGCGTCGACGAGGTTGGAAAAGAAAATCTCCTCCGCATCCACTGTCACAGTGCCGGACTCGATCTTCGAAAGATCGAGAATGTCGCTGATCAAATTCAACAGGTCAGTGCCGGCAGCGTGAATGGTGCGTGCAAATTCGACCTGCTTACCGCTGAGGTTGGCGTCGGGATTATCGGCAAGCTGTTGACCCAGTATGAGAATACTGTTCAGCGGCGTGCGCAATTCATGAGACATATTCGCGAGAAATTCTGATTTGTATTTTGACGTTAAAGCAAGCTCGGTAGCCTTTTCCTCGACGGCGCGTCGCGCCTGTTCAATCTCTTGGTTCTTTCTCTCAACCTCGACATTTCGCTCCGCGAGCTGCTGCGCCTTTTGCTCCAATTGTTCGTTGGTCTGTTGCAGTTCGCGCTGTTGGGCTTGCAACTCGCCGGCCAATTGTTGCGATTGCTTGAGGAATCCTTCCGTCTGCATTGTCGCTTCAATGCTGTTCAAAACGATACCGATATTGGTGGTCAGTTGCTCGAGGAAGGTTATCTGTAGTGTGGTGAAGTTGGAGATCGCAGCGAGTTCGATGACCGCTTTGACCTGGTTTTCGAAAAGCACTGGCAAGACGATGATATTTTTTGGCGCAACCTGGAATAAGGCGGAACCGATCGGAACAACATTATCCGGTAGTTCCGATATAAGCATGCGCCGCTTATCCAGCGCACATTGACCAATCATGCCTTCGCCGATCCGCAATTTGGCTGGATGGCCGTTAGTCGCGTCGTCCGCATAAGCGGATAGCAATTGGAGGCTGCGCTGATCTTCGCCGTCGATCTGATAGATGACGCCTTGTTGGGCGTTGACGAGCGATGTCAATTCCGTCAGCAGCAAAGCGCCAACCGCGGAAAGGTCACGCTGGCCTTGCAGCATGTTGGTGAAGCGAGCAAGGTTCGTCTTAAGCCAATCCTGCTCCGTATTGCGGTCTGTCGTTAGCCGCAAATTGCCGATCATCGTATTGATATTGTCTTTGAGCTCGGCGACTTCGCCGCGAGCGTCCACCTGAATGGAACGTGTAAGATCGCCCTTTGTCACAGCCGTCGCCACTTCCGCAATCGCGCGGACCTGTGTGGTAAGATTGGCGGCGAGAAGGTTGACGTTGCCGGTGAGATCCTTCCAAGTGCCAGCGGCGCCGGGCACGTTGGCCTGACCACCGAGACGTCCCTCGACTCCGACTTCGCGCGCCACCGTCGTCACTTGGTCGGCAAATGTCGCCAGTGTTCCGGTCATGTTGTTGATCGTCTCGGCCAAAGCCGCGACTTCGCCCTTGGATTTGACGGTGAGGTTCTGTTTGAGATCGCCGTTAGCGACCGCGGTCACCACCTTGACGATGCCGCGCACCTGTTCGGTAAGGTTGGCGGCCATTACGTTCACCGTGTCGGTGAGGTCTTTCCAAGTGCCGGCGACGCCAGGAACTTGCGCCTGGCCGCCAAGTCTGCCTTCCGTACCGACTTCACGCGCCACGCGCGTCACTTCGGAAGCAAAACCATTGAGCTGATCGACCATTGTGTTGATCGTATTCTTCAGCTCCAGGATTTCGCCCTTTACGTCGACCGTAATTTTACGAGAGAGGTCGCCGCGCGCGACCGCCGTCGTCACTTCCGCGATGTTACGTACTTGGGTTGTCAGATTCGCAGCCAACAGGTTGACGTTATCCGTCAAATCCTTCCAAGTTCCGGCGACGCCGAGCACATTGGCTTGGCCGCCGAGCCGACCGTCGGTTCCGACTTCGCGCGCGACGCGCGTCACTTCGGCGGCGAAGGAGCGCAATTGCTCAACCATCGTGTTGAGCGTCTCTTTCAGCAGCAGAATCTCACCACGTACGTCGACGGTAATTTTCTTGGAAAGATCGCCATTGGCGATAGCTGTTGCGACTTCGGCGATGTTGCGCACCTGCGCGGTAAGGTTCGAAGCCATGAAGTTGACATTGTCGGTCAAATCCTTCCATGTGCCGCCGACGCCGGTCACCACGGCTTGGCCGCCAAGCTTGCCTTCGGTGCCGACTTCACGTGCAACGCGCGTGACCTCCGAGGCGAAGGCGTTGAGCTGGTCGACCATTGTGTTGATCGTATTTTTAAGCTCGAGGATCTCGCCTTTCACGTCGACGGTGATCTTGCGCGATAGGTCGCCGCGGGCGACGGCTGTCGTCACCTGAGCAATGTTGCGCACCTGGTCCGTGAGATTGCCGGCCATGGAGTTGACACTGTCGGTCAAATCTTTCCAGGTTCCGGCCACGCCTGGCACGTTTGCTTGACCGCCAAGTCGCCCCTCCGTTCCGACTTCGCGCGCGACGCGGGTCACTTCGCCAGCGAAACGATTGAGCTGGTCGACCATCGTATTCAGCGTTTCTTTAAGCTGAAGGATTTCGCCGCGCACGTCGACCGTGATTTTGCGCGACAAGTCGCCGCCGGCGATGGCGGTCGCAACTTCCGCGATGTTGCGCACCTGTGCTGTGAGGTTGCCGGCCATGGAGTTGACCGAGTCGGTCAAATCCTTCCACGTGCCGGCGACGCCGGGCACTTCGGCTTGACCGCCTAACTTGCCTTCAGTGCCGACTTCACGCGCCACACGCGTCACTTCGGCGGCGAAGGCGTTGAGCTGGTCGACCATCGTGTTCAGCGTTTCCTTGAGCTGAAGTATTTCGCCGCTCACATTCACGGTGATTTTCTTCGAGAGGTCCCCTTGGGCCACCGCGGTGGCGACCTCGGCGATGTTGCGCACTTGGCCCGTCAGATTCGAGGCCATCGAATTGACGTTGTCGGTGAGGTCCTTCCATGTGCCGGCGACGCCACGAACCAGAGCTTGACCGCCGAGTTTGCCTTCTGTGCCGACTTCGCGCGCGACGCGCGTCACTTCCGACGCGAAGGCGTTGAGCTGGTCGACCATTGTATTGATCGTGTCTTTCAGCTCGAGAATTTCGCCGCGCACGTCGACGGTGATTTTCTTGGAAAGATCGCCGTTCGCAATGGCAGTCGCGACGTCAGCGATATTGCGGACCTGGTCGGTGAGATTTGACGCCATATAATTGACGCTGTCGGTCAGATCC
>JASLHV010000216.1 GCA_030153205.1 Roseiarcus sp.
GCGACGCTGGCAGGCCGCTCACCCGAATCTTGAGGTGTTTGGATTCGCGATAGGCTGAGATGCCCTCGACCCCGAGTTCCCGTCCGACGCCTGACAATTTCCACCCGCCGAACGGGGCCTGCAACTCGCTTGTATCGTTGATGTTGACCCCGACCGATCCGCACTGCAGCGCTTCGGCGAAAGCCCAGGCCCTTTCGAGGTCGCGCGAATAGACATAGGCCGCGAGGCCATAAGGCAGCGCATTGGAGACCGCGAGCGCTTCCGCGTCATCCCGCACGCGGCGCACGGCGGCGATTGGGCCGTAAGATTCCTCTGTCATGACCAGCGCGCGATCATCAGCTCCATCGACGACGGTCGGGTTGAAGAAATAGCCCCGTTCGTATTCCGCGCCGCTTGGCGGCGAACCGCCGGCGATAAGGCGGCCGCCCTGCGCCAGTGCGTCCGCAAGGTGCCGGCGCGTACGGAGACGGACGCTTTCGTTCAAGACGGGCCCATAGGCGACGCCGGGCGCGAGGCCATGACCGAGCTTCATCTTCTGGGTTTCAGCAGCGAGCGCTTCGAGGAACTTCTCGTGGACCGATTCGGCGACAAGGATGCGATTTACGGCGATGCAGATCTGACCCATGTTCGAGAACGATCGCCGCGCCGCCGCAGCCGCCGCCTCCCCGATATCCGCATCGTCGAGCACGACGAATGGACATTGTCCGCCAAGCTCGAGCTGCAATCGTTTCATCGTCTCGGCCGCCGCCCGCATGATTGAGCGCCCAGCGGCGGTCGAGGCGGTGGCTGTGATCATCCGTACGTCGGGATGAGCCGCGAGAGCCGCGCCAGCCCCCGGCCCTGTTCCCGGCAAGTCGTTCAAAACGCCGTCGGGCAGGCCGGCGTCGGCGAAACACTCGACGACCATCGCGATGGCGAGAGGCGTCTCCGGCGGCGGCTTCAGCACCATCGTACATCCTGCGGCAAGCGCCGGGCCGATTTTCCAAGCGTAGATGTCGACTGGATAGTTCCACGGCGTGATGGCGCCGACCACGCCAACCGGCGACGTCGTCACGAGGCTGCGGACATCCGAACGCGCCGAGGCGCGGATGGAGCCGCCGATCCTGCGCCCTTCCTCTGCATAATAGCGGATGACTTCGACGCCGAAGCGAATTTCCTTGATGGCGTCCGGGATAGGCTTGCCTTGTTCGCGCGTCAGAAGCTCCGCCAGGGCGTCGAGACGCTGGACGATGAGATCTGCGGCGCGATGCAGGATCTTCGCGCGGTCGTCGGCGTGGGTCGCGGCCCAGCCTGGCCCCGCCTGTTTTGCGGCCTCGACCGCGGCCGCGATATCATCCGCCTCGGCGATGGCGGTCGAGCCCACGGGTTCGCGTGTCGCGGGATCGGTGATCGGCGCCCTGCCCCCGCTTCGCGCCGCGCGCCAGCGGCCATCGATGAAGAGATCGCGATCACGCATCGGCAGTTCCTCAACGCGCCTTCAGACGGCGCCACATTTCCTCGTAATTACCGTCGTTGAGGGCGTTGGCCTTCTCTTTGCCGGCGGTGTTGGGATTGACCATCACGAAGGGCGTCACACCTCTTCGGACAAGCTTCTCCGCAGTCGCCGAGACGATGGCATGGGCGATGGCGATGGTGATGCTGGTGGAATTCGCGCCGACCGGCGCATCGAGCCCATCGATGCGGATTGACGCATCCGCCAGACTCGCCCGCGTGTCGATCACGACGTCGGCGACTTCGTACAATTTGCGACCCGAGGAATGGCGCGACGGGCTGGCGGAGGAATGCGGGACCGACGTGACGCCGACCACACTCATGCCCTTCTCTTTGGCGCCAAGCGCAATATCGAGAATCACCGCATTCACGCCCGAATGCGAGAACAGCACCATCGTGTCAGCCGGATCGAGCTGATGCGATCTCAATATCGCCTTTCCATAGCCCTCGACAGCGTGAATGAAGCGATATTGGCGCGCGCCCATATCGCCCCAGACGTGATGGAACGAAATCATCGTACTCTCGACAATCGGACGGAAGCCGACAACCGTTCCAGTGCGTGGGAACATTTCCAACGCGGGCAACGATCCATGCCCCGTGCCGAAACTGAAGACAAGTTTGTCGGCCGCGATGGATTTGGCGCAGGCTTCGGCGGCGCGGTCGATGGCGCCTGCCTGCGTGCCCCGTACTTCCTGAAGCCGCTCGATGAGGGTCGTGAAATATTGGTCCGCGATAGCGGTCATTGCTTGGTCGTCTCCAATAATCAGGGTGACCTGACGTCGGTCAGCGCGTCGAGGGCCGCTTCGAACATGTCGCGTTCTCGTGCGGCAAGTTCATCGGGGTCGAGTTTGGCTTGGGTGATGCCGTCGACGGTGCCGAGGCAGAGGCTGGCAACCTTCGCGCCGAGCATTCGACCGGCGATCATGAGCGGCGCCGTCTCCATATCCGTAGCGATAAGGCCGAGGCGCTGTGTCTCCTCGCGTGTCTTGTCGATCATCTTCGCTTCGCCCTCGCTCAGCGCGAAGGACTCCGTATAGAAACCGTCATAGGTGCCGAACAAGCCGGCGCGCCAGGACAGCGATCGCGTTCCGAGCGAGGTCCGCAATCGCGCTGCAAGATCGAAGTCGGCGACGGCCGGATACCCGTTCGGCGCATAGGTGCGAGAGGCGCCGTCGTTGCTGTAAGCGCCATCAGCGAGCAGCATGTCGCCGAGCTTCGCCGGCGGCATCGCCATGGCTGTGCCGACCCGAATGAAGGTCCGCACGCCGAGATCGAAAAGCTCATGAAGGACGATCGCGGCGATCGGGCCGCCCATGCCGAAAGCGGTCGCCGTAACTCTGACGCCATTGCGCGAACCCGTCACCGTGCGCAGGCCGCGATTCTCGGGCAAGATGCGCGCATCCTTAAGATGTTCGGCGATGCGATCGATACGCGCGCGGTCGCCGGTAAGCAGCGCCGCCTCACCCACTTCGTCCTTTTCGCAACCAATGTACCACGCGCTATGCGACATGAACGCCTCTCTCGATTTCGCGCCGGGCTCGGCTTGCGAGCAGCGCGCGCGCCGCCGCCATTCCTTTTTCAATCGCGGGCCTTGCGCCGCCTGCGCGCCAAGCGGCAAGAAAGCCGCCGAGAAACGTATCGCCAGCGCCCGTCGAGTCCTCGGCGGCGACAGGCTCGGATGGGATAAAGACTTCCGCCCCGTCGCCGACAGTTGCAACGCCCTCCCCGCCACGCGTTTCGATCCGTAACTGGGCGCGGTCTACACGGCCCGCTGCGGCATATGCCGCGCGGACAAAGGCGCTTTCACCTCGACTCGACACGACGATGTCGGCGCGCGCCGCGAGCGCGGCCGCAAGGTCTGGGGGCACCGCGCGAGCGTCCGCCTTCACCGCCCAGACGAGCGTCGCGTCAGGCCGCGCGAGCGCAAGCGTTTGACGCGTCGCCTGCTCTGGACCGACCGTCACGCAGACAAGGTCAGCCGCCGAAATCAATATACGCTGCGACGGATGCAGATCGATCGGCTCGGCAAGGCTCGGATGGTAAAAGCAATGGCATCCGCCGGCAGGCTCGTAGGCAAGTATGCAAACGGGCGTACGTCCCGGCCGAATGCCGATTCCGACCGCTGGCAAGCCAAGCTCTTCGACCGCTTCGCGATAGCGCACGCCGGCCGCGTCGTCGCCGACCCAGGTGATAGGCGCGACATCCGTCGTCCCGCCCTGGTGCATCGCGGCCGCCACATAGGCGGGCGAACCGCCGAGACGAGGAAATTCCTCGGCGCGGGAAAGAATTGTCGCGGTGCGGTCCGGCTCCGGCGCGCGGTCGAGCCGCAACGTATAGTCGAGGCTGGCATATCCTGTGACGACGGCGCTCAAGTCAGCATCTCCAGCGCGCGATTGAGCGGGACGACCTCGCCGATATAGCGCTGGATGTCCTCGAGCGAAGCGTCAGCGAGATGAGGACGGTTGGAATTCGTCGCCTCCTTCGGCACGACCACGGAAAACCCATTGGCGAAAGCGTCTTGCGCGGTCGCACGAATGCAGACGTTTGTCTTCACGCCGGCGATGACGACGCGTTCGATGCGTTGTTCGTGCAAAAACAGCGCGAGATCGGTCGCGAAAAAGGCGCTGTAGCGCCGCTTTTGGCAGACGATCTCGCTTTCGCCCTTTGGCTCGAACCCTTGAAAAAAATCCGTATCCTTGTCGCCGATGAAGTGATGGCGCGGCAGCTTCTTCCATTCGTGGTCGTTGAAGCCCGGGTAATGCCGTTCGACCGCATGCACGATAATTCGACCGGTTTCGCGCGCCTTCGCAAGCAGCGCGTGCAAGGGCGCAAGAGCGTCAGCCGCGCTCGGGTAGAAATTCGGCATTCCCTCGAGAAAGAAAGAATTGGTGACGTCGACGAGGATCAGCGCCGTCGCCGGCTGGGTTTCGCGCTCGGCAGCCATCAGAGCATCCTTGTACGTTCGGCGCGCCCGTCGGCAAGGCCAAGACCGGTCAGCACCACAATGACGATGATGTAAGGCAGGGTCTGGACGAGTTCGGCTGGGACGCCATGGCCTTGCAGACGGATTTGAGCGGCGTCAAACACGCCAAACAGCAACGCGCCAATTGCCGTCCGCAGCGGCGAAGTTCGCCCGAAATAGAAGGCTGCGAGCGCGATAAATCCGCGTCCGCCGGTAATCCCTTCATTGAAAAGCCCGACGATCCCTATGGAAAGCTGCGCGCCGCCGAGGCCGGCGAGCGCGCCAGCAAACACCGTGGAGGCGTCGCGGATCGAAAGCGGATGAAGGCCAACGGCGCGCACCGTGGCTTCGTCCGCGCCGGTCGCACGGAGCCTCAATCCCCATCGCGTGCGATGCAGAACGAAAGCGACCGCCGGCACCAGGGCCCAGGCAAGCCAAGTCAACGGATCCAGCCCGGAAAATATCGCGCCCACAATCGGGATTTCCGCGAGACCTGGAACGCCGATGCGCGGTAGCATGACGACATCGGGCGGATTGTACGTGCCGGAAACGCCATAGACGGACTTAAGCACGAAGCGCACGAGGCCCGCGGTCGCGAGAGCGAAGCCCAGACCCACGATGATCTCGTTCGCTTCGAGTCGGGTGATTACGATCGACATCAGAAGGCCGACGAGGGCGCCTGTCACGAGCGCGGCCAGTGTTGCGAGGCTCGCGCTGCCGGAATCGACCGATACAATCACCGCGACAAGCGCGCCCGCGATCATCATCGCCTCAAGCCCGATGTTCACGACGCCGCCGATGCGGTTGACGAGGCCGCCGAGCGCCGCAAGCAGAATCGGCGTCGTCATCAGCACCGCGGCATGCAGGAAAGCGTCGATCATGGCGCGCTCCTCCGTCGCTTCCAAATGACGCTGAGATGGGCGACGGCGAAGATCATCACCGCGCCTTGCAGGATCTGAACGATTTCGATCGGCACATTGCTGAAGAGCTGAATATTCGCGCCGGCGGAGGTCAGCGCGCCGAACAGGATTGCGGCGACGATGACGCCAATCGCGGAATTTCGCGCCAGTAGCGCGATCGCGACGCCTGTGAAACCATAACCGGGCGAGAAGCCGCCGACGAAGCGATGCACAAGGCCGAGCGCATGAATGCCGCCGGCGAGGCCGCCAATGACGCCCGAAACGATCATCATCGTCACGAAGACCCGACTTGGTTCGATGCCGACCGCGCGGCTGAAACGCGGGTTGACGCCCACGAGCCGTGCGCGAAATCCGCCAACCGCGTAGCGGCTCCAAATTCCGTAGAGGATCACCAACACAAGGCTGATGACGAAGCCGAGATGGAGTGTGGTCGGCGGCATCAGCCGCGGCAGTTCCGCGCCGGCTGCAATGGGCGGCGTTGCCGAATTTGCCGAGCCCCGCGCCAGCAAGGGGCCATTCACCAACCAACTCGTGATTCCGATTGCGATGAAATTCAGCATCAGCGTCGTCACGACCTCGTCAACTCCTAACCAGGCTCGCAAAACGCCGGGTCCGACGAGCCAGGCGCCGCCGATGACGCAGGCGGCTAGCAGCGCGGCGATGATGACGAAAGCAGACGGCCAGCTCGGCGCCGCATAGCCGATCACCGCCGCGACCAAACCGCCGAGATAGAAACAGCCTTCGGCGCCGACATTGAAGATACCGGCGCGAAAGGCCACAGCGGCGGCGAGCCCGGTAAGCAACAGCGGCGTTGCGGCGGTAAGCGTCGCGGCGATGCGGCGCTCGCCGCCGAACGCCTCTTCGATCATCAGCCGGTAGACGCCGAGAGGCTCGAAGCCTGTCGCGACAAGGATCACAGCGCCGATCGCAAGAGCGAGCGCGAACGGCGCCGCGGCGTCGAGGGTACGAACAAATCTCGAAGCAAGGCCGCGCGTCATCCGGCCGACTTTCGTCCCAGCATCAAGCGCCCAACGCTCTCTACATTCGCCATGGATCGGGCCAACTCTCCGACGACGGTCCCGTTGAAGAGGCATATGATGCGATCGGCCAGCGTCAGTAATTCATCGAGCGCTTCCGACACGAGCAGCACTGCGCCGCCCTCGTCACGGAAGGCGGCCAATAGATTGTGAATGAAGGCGGTTCCGGCAATGTCGACGCCGCGCGTCGGCTGAGAGGCGACCAACAATTTCGGCGATCGCGCCAACTCACGGGCGATTGCAAGCCGCTGCTGATTCCCGCCCGATAAACTCGCCGCCGGATCTGAAAGCGCGCCATAGCGAACGGCAAGGCGCTTCAGCGCGCCTGCCGTTTGATCGCGGATCGCGGCGGGGCGCAGGAAGCCAAGTTTTGAGAAATGATGATGGTTCTCGCGGCCGGCAATGAAATTGTCCGTGAGCGAGGCTGGCAGACAAAGACCTTCACGCGCACGATCAGCGCTCAAATAGCCGATCCCGACGTCGCGAAAGCGGGCGGTCGGCGCGCCTTGGAGTTCATCGCCAGCGAAGCTTATCGCCCCGGCGGCAGGGGCAAGAACGCCGGCGGCGCAGGCCACGAGTTCGTCCTGACCATTGCCGCCGACGCCGGCAACGCCGACGATTTCGCCCGGGCGGATGTCGAGGTCGACGGGCCCCAAACGCTCAAAGCCCATGGGGTCGCGCGCCTTGAGTCCACGTACCGAAAATAGAGGCCGCCCAGCCACGGGCATGCGCGGCGTTATCTTTGGCTGCGCCACCGCCTCGCCGACCATGGCCCGCGCCAGGGCGTCGGCATCGGTGGCGGCGGCCATCGTATTAGCGACGACGCGACCGCCACGCATGACCGTGATCGCGTCCGAACATTTCAGCACTTCATCAAGCTTGTGGCTGATGAAAAGCAAAGTGCGGCCCTCGGCCTTGAGGCGCTGCATGAGACGAAGCAACTCCTCGATTTGAGAAGGCGCGAGGACGGCGGTTGGCTCGTCAAGGATCAGCACGCCCGCGCCGCGATAGAGCAAACGCAGAATCTCAAGAATCTGACGTACATGGATCGGCGCGTCGCGGGCGGTGAGCCGCCAGTCGATTTTCACGCCAGCCATAGCCGCAAGGCGTTCGGCTTCCGCCTCGGCGGCGCGCCAGTTAATAAGACCGCCGCTCCGGACAGGCTCACGAGCAAGGATCAGGTTTTCAAGCAGCGTCAGCGGCGCCGCTAGCATGAATTCCTGATGCACCATCCCGACGCCACGCGCGAAAGCGTCAGCAGGACCGGACAAATGAACCGGCTCGTCATTGAGAATGACGGAGCCTTCATCCGGCCCGTCGACGCCTTGCAGGATGCGCATCAGCGTCGACTTGCCCGCCCCGTTACCGCCGACGATCGAATGAATCGTCCCCGGCGCCACGGCGAGATCGACGCGGTCGTTGGCGACAACCGAGCCGTATCTTCGCGTGAGGCCGCGGGCGCCGATCCGCACGCCGACGGGCGTCGACAAGCTTGTCACCGCAAACGATCCTGCTGCCTCACTTGAAGAAGGACGGGTAGCCTTGATCGACGACGTTCCAGACTTTGATCTCGCCGGAGAGTATTTTCTTTTTGAGGTCATCGACCTTCTCGAGAATCGCCGGGGAAATCTTGTCCTTCGTATATTTCATTGGCGACAGTCCGACGCCGTCTTGCGCGAGGCCGAGCGTCACCGTCTTGCCGCCCGGAAACTTGTTTTCGGCGTAATCCTTCATCACCGTCTCGACGGCAACATCGGTACGCTTGACCATACTGACGAGCACCGCGCCTGGC
The DNA here is from genome assembly GCA_030153205.1 of Roseiarcus sp. Classification (GTDB taxonomy): domain Bacteria; phylum Pseudomonadota; class Alphaproteobacteria; order Rhizobiales; family Beijerinckiaceae; genus Roseiarcus. The sequence goes on from JASLHV010000216.1 coordinate 8,203, forward strand.
GCGACGCCATCTTGATCCGTATCAACGCCGATGGCGAACTTGCCCGCCTCTTTCGCCGCCCGAATAACGCCGAGCCCGGTTCCACCGGCGACTTGGTAGACGACATTCGCACCGGAATCGAACATGGCCTTGGCCATTTGCAGCCCGACGGCCGGGTCGCCGAAATTGTTGGAGTAAGCGACCTTCACTTCGACGTCGGCGTCAATAGCGCGCGCCCCTTCCATATAGCCGACGATGAACTTGTCGATGCCGACCGACTTCGTGCCGCCGATCACGCCGATTACCGGCTTGCCGCTCATGCCCTTGATCGACGAATCCTTGGCGACCAGCGTCGCGAGTGCGCCGGCGAGATAGGAGCCTTCCTGTTCCTGGAACAGCACCGAGGCGACATTGGCCCCTGGCTGCACTTGATTGAGAATGACGTAATCGGCGCCCGAATAGTCTTTGGCGACCGCTTTCAGCGCGTCGCCATGCGAATATTCGAGATCGACGATGAGGCCGAAGCCCGCATCGGAGGCGCGGCGCAGAATGTCCGCCGCCTGGGCCACGACGTCCTTCGACTCAACCGCTTTCCCTTCGAGCTTGTATTCAGTGAGCGCCTTCTTGAAGCCGGAATAGGCGAGGTCGTTATAGGACTGATCGCCGAGTCCGCCTTGCGCAACAATTAACGCGACAGGTTTCTCAGCCGCGTTTGCCGCCGCCATTCCGAGGCCCAATGCGAGGGCCGAAAGAACGCTGACCATTCGAATTCGAAGCATGACTACTCTCCGCTCCCGTTGAAAAAGCTGTCGCCGACTCTCCGCCTCGCCGGATCTCGGTCTCGTAGGCGTATCGGCCCGCATCGTGGATCGCATCGTCTAGATCGATGAGGTCGCCACCGACGGCGTAAGTCTCCCGTCGTACCGCCATCACCACCGGCGACTTGTCGAGTTGGAGAAACCGGGCTTCTCTAGCATTCGCCAAGCGCGCCCGAAGCGTTTCAACGCCGCGGTCTATCTCAACGCCCGCCTCTCGAAACAGACGATAGAGCGAAAAGTTTGGGTCCGACGCGACAGATTTCGTGAGTCCCACTCTCGCCGCCATTTCCGCGTCGAGAACCGACCGATGAATGGCGAGCGGTTCACCGTCGACGAGACGAAGACGTTCGAGGCGGAGAAGGGAGGCGCCCTCCGGATAGGGATAAAAGAACGCCTCCGTTCTATCGATCCGATTAAACCCAAGCAGGCGATGCGTCGCCAAGCGGCCCTGCGCCGCCATCGCCTCGGTAAAACTCGTGAGATAGATCGGCGCGCGCCGCACTTTCGGCGGCGCCACGAAAGTTCCAAGGCCTTGTCGCCTTGTAATCAACCCGTCGCGAACGAGCATTTCGATCGCGCGGGTCACCGTAAAGCGACTGACGCCAAAGCGCTGTGCGAGTTGCGGCTCGCTTGCGACGCGAGCGCCCGGCTTCTTTCCGGCGATGTCCTCTCTCAGCCACTCCACCAATTGAAGGTAGAGCGGTCGATGGAGGTCCGGCTGAAGCGCGTGTCGGGGCGGCATTTCCCAGTCATACGGTTGACTGGACAAGCTTGGCGCCGGACACTCGGCGCGTCAAGGGGCCGGCGAAAGCGCTCATGGGGAGCTCCGCGGCGAAACGATGCTGAGCGAAGATATCCCATAGCTGAACTATTGAAGCCTATGATTGCGGCGTCGACCAAATGTTCAGAGCAATTCGCCGCAATTCCTCAATGGGGAGAGGTTTGCTGAGGTAGTAACCCTGTGCGGCGTGTACGCCGAGGCTTCGAATCATCTCAAGTTCCGATTTCGTCTCGATGCCCTCCGCGACGATTTGGCAGTTCGTCTGTTGAGCGAACTCTATGAGGGCGCTCGCCAGGGCGCGGCGCATCTTGTCGGCGTCGATGCCCCGCGTGAGACTGACGTCTAACTTAATGACATCGGGCTGAAGATTGAGGATATGCCGCATGCTGGCGTATCCCGAGCCGGCGTCATCGACCGCGAGCTTGATCCCTCGAGTGCGAAGCGGGGCCAGAGCGCCGCGCAACTCCGCATAGTCTTCGACATAGTCGTGCTCGGTGATCTCCAAGACGATCTGATCCGGCGGAAGCCCCTCCAACAAGTCGAGGAAACGTCCTCTGATTATCGTACGCGGCGAGCTGTTCAGGCTTAGGTAAAGGGATCCGCGAGAAAAAATCGGTTGATAGCTGGAAAGCGCGTTGCCGATTGCCTTGAGCTCGAGCTCGGTCTCCAGCCCGACTTCGCTCGCCTCGGCAAACCATTGGTCTGGCCCGCGCTGCGGACTATTGGGAAAGCGAGACAATGACTCTGCGCCGATGGGCGTGTTGTCGTGAAGAAGGAAGATCGGTTGATAGACAATCCGCGGTCCATTGGAGCGTAAAACGCCCTGGATGCGCTCGACCTTTTCTGCTCGACGACGCACACTCTCCGCGCTCGTCTCGATTTGGTAGGCGATCAGCTCTGCAAAGGCCTTCATCAGATGGAGATCCCGCTCATTCAGCATGACGTCGGGATGAAAGCTGAAGCAGCATACCGTACCATAAACCTTGCCGTCGGCGAGCCGAAGCGGAACGCTGAGATGAGAGCCGATCGGCACCTCGCGCGTTGCTGGTATCTCGAGCGCCTCGGGCACCGCCGCGGTGTCTGGAATGAGTTCCGGCAGAACGCCGTCGACGATCTTTTTACAATATCCCTCGTCCAGTGGACTCGACTCGCCGACCTTTATCGGGGAACGGGACGTTCTCGTATCGACGTGACGAAAAAATCTCCGGTCGCCTACGAACTCAGATACGAATGCGACGTCCATGCCGAGATAAGAACGAACGGTATGAAGAGCCTTTTCAAGACTGTGCAAGGCAAAAGTCGGCAGAGCGCTCGGCCCCGGCGATAGTTTTGCAGCAGCGCTTGCTGTTCCACGCACCATTTTCAGCCCTTTACCAACGGGGCCATCAGCGAAGCACCGTGGCGTATCTCTCATCGGTCCGCATTAAAGTTGCGTTCGATCGCTTAACAAAGGACCAATGTAACTTAGGCAAAGGTACTCATAATTACCACTGGACGCCATACGTCATTTGCTCCCAATCCTTAGAGGTGTGTATTCCACACATCGTTTCGCAGCAGGCGGCACAATGTTACCTAACGTTATTCTCCGTATTTCTATCTCGGGTAATAATTTGAGCAAATGAATCGTGTTTGACCAACTTGAATGACTTACACTATTCATGCGGAAGCGTTGCCGGAACACGATTAACGGCGCACTTGTCATAAGTCCGCTCAAGTGCCGCTAGGTCGTTCCAGTCAATTGTCTTTTCGCTCTCGTGATTAATTCATTTCGCCTCGCAGAGATTTTTTCTCCCTTCGGAACCGCAGGCGGCTCGGAACAAATGACGCCCCCTACTGTTTGTGGCGGCAGAGACCTCGTTTCATAGCGAAACGAGCAGGTGAAAGGCGACACTATGTTTGTGCAGAAGATCTCAGCCTACGCGGCCGCCGCCGCCGTCGCGGCCTTTATGTCGGCCGGTCCCACCCAAGCTGCGATGTCTCCCGTTGTTCCCCACGGGGCGCCGAGTGTTCAGCATGTTGATTGCGCCGTCGGTTTCCACCTCGGTCCGCTAGGGACCTGCGTGGTCGGCGTCGATAATGGCCCGCCGCCGGACGCCGTGATCGAACACCGGAGCGCCGACGAGGGCTGCCAGACCAAGTCCGTCAAGCGTACAGATTCGGAAGGCAATAGCGAGACCAAGACGAAGACCAACTGCGATTGATCTCGCATGATCTAAAAGGGTCGCCCCAGGGCGGCCCTTTTTTAGCGCTGTGCGCACCGGCGTGGCGCTCGTCGCATATTCGTACCATCGCATAGCGCCCTGAGGCGCGTAGTCTTCAACACGTCTGCAGGTTGATCACGCCGCGCTGGAGACCTTTGGCTTTACCACCATTCTTACCGATGCGGTGAGCGGCAAGTGATCGGAGGCTCTTCGCGCGAGCGGGCTATCGTGAACCGCCAAATCGGTCACGAGCCCGAGCGGCCACCCGAATATACAATCAAGGGGGAATAGCGGCCGGCGAGACGGGAAGCTTAAAATTCCAGGGGGCGGCCCAAACGTCGGCTCTAAAATCTGAAGCGCGGAACGACGTCGTCTTCGCCCCTCGTTGAGGTCCCCCAGCAGAATCGTCCGCATCGGAGGGTATTGGTTAAAGGCGGTTAAATTGGCATTCGCCTGTTCCACCCTCGAGCGGCGCAGCAATCCCAAATGGGCCGCCATGACGCGAAAGCTCCCCTCCCCCAAATCCAGTTCCGCAATAATGGCGCCCCGTGGCTCGAACCCGGGCAGTCTCAGTCGGGATCTTTGGTAGCTCCTCGGCTCTCCACGCACGAGCAATGCATTTCCGTGCCACCCATGCCGGTCCGGATAATCCGATTGGGCGAGAATTTGCATTCCGGTTTCCCGCTGCACGACGGCGACGTCGAGCGAGTTTTCCTGGCCCACGAACCGCGGGTCAATCTCCTGCAGCGCAATGAGATCGGCATTGATCTCGCGAATAACTTCGATGATTCGCGACGGCCTGACGAGGCCGTCGGTTCCTCTGCATTTATGAACGTTGTAGGACGCGATTTTCATATGTAGGGCGTGGCGAGTCGCGCTGCAGCGTCTCTCAGCTTCGCCAAAAGAGGTCGCCGAAGCAACTCTTCCAGCGTTACAGCTTCCGCGCGCCTCATATCGATCGCCTGACCAAGCCGCTGAGCAAACTCTTCGTCATAAACTTCCAATGTGATCTCAAAGTTCAACCGGAGACTTCGCGTGTCCCAATTGGCGCTGCCGATCAAACTCCATTTTTCATCAATCGTGAAGAGTTTCGTATGGTCAAACGGTGGTCGACTGCGCCAGACTCGACATCCAGACTCGAGCAAGGGCACGATATGCGGCCGCATCGCCCAAGCGACCAACCGATGATTGTTTACACTGGGCAGGACAATATCGACCTTAACGCCCCGCAGCGAAGCCAATTGCAGCGCCGTGATAACGGCCTCGTCCGGCAGGAAGTATGGCGTTACAATTTTAATGCTTCGTTCGGCCAAATTCAGAGCCGATATCAGTACGAGAACAAGTTGATCGGTTTCCTGATCAGGACCTGAAACGATTGTTCTCGCCAATTGTCCATCTTCAATCGGCGGCTCCGGCTCGATTACGCCAACGCGAGGCTCGCCTGTCGTAAAGGACCAGTCTTCGTCGAAGTCGTCACTGATTTGGCTGACGACGGAGCCTTCGATCATAAAATGAAGGTCTCTAACGCCGCCGCCGGCCGCGTCAAGGTTCTCCGCTCCAATGTTCAGCCCACCAATGAAGGCGATACGCTCGTCGACGATCAGCGTCTTCTTGTGAAGGCGCAAATCCAACAGCGGCATCTGCCATGGCCAGATGGAGTGAAGAAAACGTGCCGCAGCGACGCCTTCGGCTCTTAATCTATGATAGACGGGAGAGCGGAGAAAGCCGCCGCCAAAGCCATCGACCAATATACGCACCGTGACGCCCCGTCGATGCGCCCGTACAAGGGCATCGATAAACTGAGAGCCAGCCGCATCAGCGCGAAAAATGTAGCTCGAAAGAGCGACGCTGTGCTTCGCGTCGTTAATCGCGGCAAGCATTCGTGGATAGGCCTCATCGCCGCAATTCAAAATTGCGACGACTCTGCCAGCGCATACTCTCGCGCCAGTGATTTTGCCGACCGCGGCCTTCAACCTTTCTATGGGCTCATAAGATTCGATCTCTCGCGTCGCAGAGACATCTACCCTCCGATCGATTCCCATCAATCGGTGCGCGCGACGTTTCACGCGACTTATTCCAAATCCGAAATAGAGAATGCTTCCAACGAAAGGGGCCAGCCATATAATTCCAATCCAACCAATTGCCGCGCGGACGTCGCGTTTGTACAGCAATACGTGACCGCTCAGCCAGCCGGCTACGAGGAGATTCAAAGGAACGCCAATAGAGATTAATTTAGCCGAAATCATCTATGTATGCCGTTGCTGATTGCTCATGCCAGTCCCCTGTGGATCTTGAGAAGACACTAGACGGAGTTATCGCCCCGAATTGATATCCTATGCGAACTCATTGCAGAACGATGTAAACACGCACTCGCCCACAGTTCGCGACGTACTCACCGACTGTTTGGCGCTCTTTTGTATCGTATGATCACGGCTTGCGTCGGCGATATGACTCGTCCTACAGTGCGGTAGTTGAATAACCTTTGCTAAATGATTTGGACATTGCAGCCGCATAACGCCGCTTAACCTATACGACAGCTTACATCAGCAGGCGCGATCAGGAGGCCGCTGTCGCCATACTATCTAGGTTGTCGCGCTGGACGCATGATGTTTTCACTTACGGCCGATCGTCAGCGATCCCGCGCTAACCGCCGGCAGATGGGGGGCGCGAATTGACCGCGGAGAAATGGCGACCGAATGCGGCGGAAATAGCTGCTCACACGAAAGCGATGCTTGGCGAGGAGCAAGTGACGCATGAGGCCGCTCTCGAAGGGTTGCGCAAAATTCGGGAGGCGCTCCGGCGGGAATATCAACTGTCAGACGAAGAACTTAAGCCAATCTCTGAACTCATCGCCGAGCTCGATCCATCGCATTAGCCGCCAAGGGGCGAAAAATTCCCCCTAACCGGAGCGTGACTTCCCATTAACTAAAGATAAGCATAATTTATAGTTTTATTATGTGATTTAATAACAAGAACAGTCATAGAACGAATTTTGATCAGAAGAGGAGCCTGCGCGGGCACCCTCCCTCTGTGCCGCCGTCATCGAAAAGCAATCGCAATGTGGCAGGGAAGCGACAGCCAAAAGCGCCTCCCCGTGCTTTGATCGGACCGGGGGGCGGCGTCAGGGGACTCCCCATGGTCGCAATTATCGTCTTTGCTACGATTGCCGCCATTGTTGTTGCGCTCAGCGTGGCCGTCTGGATGGGCGTCGACCTCGATCGCGGCGTCTGAATAAATCGGCCTCTGCTTATCTCGCTCGTTAGCGAAGGGTGGGCAGGCGGGCTTTGCGCCTCATAGCGGGCCTGGCGAGAGGGTTCAGTCAATTCGCATGAGGCGAGACGATTTGCCCTCTTTGGGCCTATTCGTCGCCTCACTGCCCCGACGCGGCCAATCCGCGTCCGGAAGGCTCACTGAATCGCCATTGCGTGGTCGAGGCCTTAAACTGCGGACATGAATCGCGTCGTCAGCCCGCCGAAAAAACTTCTTGCAGTCCTCGGGGGCGCAGTTCAGGAACCGCCGCCGATCTGGCTCATGCGTCAGGCGGGCCGTTATCTGCCGGAATACCGCGAGCTTCGCGCACGCGCTCCTAGTTTTCTCGATTTCTGCTACACGCCGAAGCTCGCGGCGGAAGCCACGTTACAGCCGATCCGACGTTTCGGTTTCGACGCCGCAATTCTTTTCAGCGACATTCTGGTCGCTCCTGACGCGCTGGGTCAGACCGTCAGTTTCGAAACAGGCGAAGGCCCGCGCCTAGCGCCGATCGAAACGCCGGCCGATCTCTCCCGCTTGAAAAGCGAAGCGGATATGACCCGCGTCGAGCCGGTTTTCGAAACAGTCGAACGGGTGCGCGCGAGTCTTGCCGGCGAGGCAGCGCTGATTGGCTTTTGCGGCGCGCCCTGGACCGTCGCCAGCTATATGATCGCCGGCCGCGGCACGCCCGACCAAGCGCCGGCGCGCCTCTTCGCCTATCGGCACCGGGCGGCGTTTCAAGCGCTCATCGATTTGCTTATCGAATTTTCCGCGGAATATCTCCTCCGACAGATCCAGGCCGGAGCTGAGGCTGTCCAGATTTTCGATTCCTGGGCCGGCGTCTTGCCGGGCGCCGAATTCGAACGCTGGTGCGCAGCGCCTCTCGCCGCAATCGTGTCCAAGGTACGAGCCCGAGCGCCGGACGCGCCGATTATCGCCTTTCCGCGCGGCGCCGGCGCCGCTCTTGGCAAGATCGCTGGGGTGACCGGCCTTTCAGCGATAGGCCTGGACACCGTCGCTTCGGCCGCAGCCGCCGCCAGCCTGCTGCCGCCGCGCCTCGCGCTGCAAGGCAATCTTGATCCGATCGCCCTTCTCGCCGGCGGCGCCAGTCTTGATGAAGGGATTGATCATGTCCTTGCCGATTTCGCCGGGCGGCCGCACGTCTTCAATCTTGGCCATGGCATATTGCCCGAGACACCGATCGAGAACGTCGAGCGTCTCGTCCGTCGTGTACGTGCCGCCTAATTCGAGACCGCGATGAGTGACGTTGCGCCGCTAGAACAACGCAAAGACGAAGCGCGCGCCGGGTTTGAGGCGCTCCAAAGCCGCGTTCTCGAGACCCTTGAAGCGATCGAGCGCGATTGTCCTGGCCCCTACCCTCCAGAAGCCGCAGTTGAGCCCGGACGTTTTTCCATTTCGCGCTGGGCTCGAACCGATCATAGCGGGGCGCCTGGCGGCGGCGGAAAAATGGCGATTTTGCGCGGCCGGGTTTTTGAGAAAGCCGGCGCCCATACGTCGACCGTGTTTGGGACGTTCGCGCCGGAATTCGCCAAACAGATACCAGGCGCCGACGAGGATCCCCGATTTTGGGCCTCAGGCGTTTCGGTCATTGCGCATCCGTGGAACCCGCACGCGCCGACCGTACATATGAATACGCGTTTCGTCGTCACCGCGAAAGCTTGGTTCGGCGGCGGCGCAGATCTTACGCCGATGCTAACGCGGCGGCGCGCGAGCGACGACCCTGACGTGCTCACCTTTCACGACGCGATGCGCGCCGCCTGCGAACGGCACGCCTCCGTCGCGCCCTACGAGAAGTACAAAGCCTGGTGCGACGAATATTTCTTTCTCAAGCACCGAAACGAGCCGCGCGGGATCGGCGGCGTTTTCTTCGACTATCTCAACAGCGCGGGCGATCCCGCCAATTCCAATTGGGACGCAGATTTTGCTTTCGCTCGCGACGTCGGCAATAGTTTTCTTGCGGTATACGATGTGATCATGCGGCGCAATTTCATGACGCCTTGGACTGGCAATGATCGCGACGAACAACTCGCGCGTCGAGGCCGCTACGTCGAGTTCAATCTTCTCTACGATCGCGGCACGATTTTCGGCCTGAAGACCGGCGGCAATGTCGATTCGATTTTATCGTCCATGCCGCCTATGGTCCGCTGGCCCTAAGAAAGTCTTTTCACGCGCTTCGAGGCTTTCCGTTTGCAAATTCCGTAGCGAAAAGCGCGAGAGAAATCAGAGGAAATGCGAAGCCGATCCAGGTGATCCACGTCCAGCCGCCGAGCGCATAGGCGAGACTGGCGATCGCGGAGCCGACAGCGCCGCCAATGAAAAACAAGGCGACGAAAAGTCCGTTCAGCCGGCTTCTCGCCTCGACGCTCAGCGCGTAAATGGCGCGCTGGCCAACGATCTGATTGGCTTGTACTGCGCCGTCGATCAAAATTCCGGCGGCGACGAGAGCCGCCATTGAGCCTATGCCGCCTAATTTCGCCAGCAAAAAAGAACCCGATACGATAATCATCGAAAGAGCGGTGACAATCCGGGTCAGGCCGCGGTCGGCTAGACGGCCGGCGATCGGAGCGACGATCGCGCCTGCGGCGCCGGCTAACGCGAAAAGGCCGATACCGCGCTGCGACAGGTTGTACGTCGGGCCGGCAAGCAACAGAGGCGCGCTGGTCCAGAACAGGCTGAAAGCAGCGAAAAGCGCCGCCTGGTAGGCCGCGCGCCGCCGCAACAAGGGATAATTGCGGAATAGAGAGCCCATCGATCCAATAAGCTCGAAGTAGCTATGGTCCGCCTTCGGCTCCCGCCGCGGAAGCAAGCTGCGCAGAACGACCGCCAGCGCCGCGATGGCAAGAGCGGCAAGCCCGAAAACGGCTCGCCAACCAAGCGCATTGGCGATGAGGCTGGACACCGGGCGGGCGAGCATGATGCCAGTGAGCAGCCCACTCATGACATTGCCGACGATACGGCCGCGTGAAGCGTCCGGCGCAAGATGCGCGGCGATCGGCACAAGCATTTGTACCGCGACGGACACGAGGCCAATGAACAAGCACGCCGCGAGAAATAACCAGGCGGAGGGGGCCAGAGCAGCGCCCAGCAACGCAATAACCAAGACGCAAAGCGTGGTGACGATGAGAGCGCGATTCTCGACGAGGTCGCCGAGCGGCACCAATAAGGCCAAACCGGCGCAAAAGCCCCCTTGCGTAAAAGTCACGATGAGACTGGCTGCTTTATCATCGAGGCCGATGGAAGGCGCGATCAATCCGATGAGCGGCTGAGCATAATAGATATTGGCGGCCAGCAAGCCGCAGCCGACGGCGAGGAGAAACGTCATCCAAGCCGGCGGCGCCGTCTCGACCGACGAGACTTCCGTACTCTCAAGCAGAGATTGCGACATGCGTCTTCAGTCCCAAGAGACAAACGGGTGATCCGTCGCCAAAGTTTTCGCTTTCGCGAGACCTTCGCGAAAAAATCGCCGGTGGTTAGAGGAAGCGCTTGCCGCGACGAGCTTTCAGGGAAGATAGTGCGCGGTCAAGCGCATAGTCGCCGCAGCGGAACGCGCCGCTCGAAAGGCGTCTATATATAGGGCGAAAACCAGGCGCGCATGTTCACAATCATGTCAACCCGCGGCGGCGCGGCGTGGTTCGATCGGGTCATCCATAAATTCACGCGCCGCTTTCTCGAGGCCCGCCTCGATCAGCAAGTTGCGGAACGAAGACCAGCGCTCAACCGACGCCCCGTAAAGACGGCGATGCTCGGCTAGAAATTCGCGGATTTTCGAACCTTGCATCGGCTGGCTGAAAATAAACCCTTGCGCCTCCGTACAGCCTTCCGCGCGAACGCGCTCCAATTGGTCGGCGGACTCGACGCCTTCGGCCGTAGTCACCATGCGCAAGCCAGAGGCGAGTTCGGCGATTGCCCGCACGATCGTCCGGCAATCGGTATTCTCGCTGATCTCGTTGACGAAGGAACGGTCGATCTTGATCTTGTCGAAGGGGAAGCTGCGCAAATAGCTCAGAGAAGAATAGCCGGTGCCGAAATCGTCGAGAGATATTCGCGCTCCGATATCGTGCAATTGACGCAGCGTCGACAGATTATGCTCATTCTCCTGCAGAAGTACGGACTCGGTTATTTCGAGTTCGAGGCGCCGCGCGGCGAGTCCCGTGGAGCCGAGGGCGTTGATGACGATGGCGACGAGGTTGCCCGTCGCGAATTGGATTGGCGACAGATTGATTGCGACGGTGAGATCCGTCGGCCAAGTCGCCGCCTCAGCGCAGGCTTCGTGCAAGACCCACTCGCCCAATGTCCCGATCAGACCGCTCTCTTCGGCGATCGGAATGAATTCTCCAGGAGGGATGTGACCCCGCTCAGGATGGCTCCATCTCAGAAGAGCTTCGAAACCGGTCACTTCATTCGTGTGCAGATCGACGAGCGGCTGATAGTGCAGCTCGAGTTCATTGTTGTTAAGCGCGTTTCGAAGCGCGATTTCGAGATCGCGACGCGATTGCAATCGCGTATCCATCGCCGCCTCGAAGAAGCGGAAATTGCTGCGGCCGTCGGCCTTGGCTCGATAAAGCGCAATGTCGGCGCTTTTCAGCAGCGCGTCGCCATTTGAAGCGTCGGTCGGCGCGACAGCGACGCCGATACTGGCGCTGACGACGACATCGTGGCCTTCAATCCGATAAGGCCGATTGAGGCGCTCGAGAAGACGCGCGGCGAGCGCGCTGACTTCCTTTGGATCGCTGACGCAGTCCTGCACGATCGCGAATTCGTCGCCGCCGAAGCGCGAGACCGTATCGGACGACCTTACGCAGGCGCGCAATCTCTCGGCGACCGCGGCGAGCAGCGCGTCGCCCACCGGATGACCAAGTGTGTCGTTGACCTCTTTGAAGCGATCGAGATCGACGCATAAGACCGCGACATTCGAATTAGTACGTTCCGCACGAGCCAGGGCTGCGCTGAGGCGCTCACGGAAGAGAACGCGATTGGCGAGATCGGTCAGGGGATCGTGATGGGCCATATGAGCGACACGCGCCTCGGCGAGTTTTCGCTCGGTCACATCGATATTTGCTGCAAGAGCGGCGGCGGCGCCCTCGTATTCCAGCTCTTGCGAATAAACGACCACGTCGATTTCGGCGCCATTCGCCTTCACGTGACGCCAGTGTTGCTCGCCGAGAACGGCGCCCCCACCCGCTTTTTCGGCAAAACGCTCGCGATCCGATGGCGCGATCACCTTGACGACGGTCATCGCCAGGAACTGCTCGCGCGAATAGCCATAGTGGGCGATCGCGGCGTCGTTGGCGGACAGGAAATGGAGGCTCTTCTGATCGAAGAGCCACATCGGAACTGGGTTGCTTTCGAACAAGAGGCGGAAAGAGGCCTCGCGCCGCCTGAGATCGGCGATGCGGCCGCGCTCTTTATCGATCTCGAGCTCACGGGCCTGGATGGCGTGCTGCTTAAAGACCTCGACGGCGGTGGCCATGCGGCTCAGTTCATCGGCGCCTTCGTGCGGAATTGCGACGTTCAGATCTCCCGCCGCCAAGGCCAAGATGGCGTCGCCGAGTTCGGCGAGCCGGCGCAGCAATCCATGGCCGACGTAGATCCACGCCAGACTGGCGGCGAGCAAGACGCTGGTCGCGATGAGGACGACGAGAAGCGATTGGCTGTTTATGATCGCCGCGCGCGAGGAGGCGACATCCAGCGTCGTCCTACTCATGACCCTGTCGACAACACGGCCAACGTCGGCGGCAAGCGCGATTTGGCGTTCCTGGCCGGCCGCGACAAGGTGAGCGGCTTCGAAGCTGAGGGTCAATTCGTCGTGGCGCGCATCGAAAACACCATCGCCATCTGCGCCGAAACTCAGCAGTTTCTCCAGTGCATCGCTGAGACGATGGGAGATTTCCGTGTCGCTCAAGCCGGCGGCGGCCTCGCGCGAACGGTCGACGCTGGCTGCGAATTGATCGCGCAACGGCGGCAATTGATCGATGCGCGGCGTGAGCGAGACTTCGGTCAAGATGCCGATGACCCTATTCGCCTCGGCTCGCAAATCGGCGAGGGCCTGCAGATCGGCAGCCTGACGGGCGGAAACGTTGGGAGAGGAATGTGGCTGCCCGTCGTGTCCGTGATCTTGGGCGAGCGACTCGAGACCCGACATGAGGTCGAAACCGGCGTCGTCCACAATCGGCGCAAGCGCTTCGCGTAACGCGCGATTGGCGGCTAGAGCGCCATCCTCCAAAACTTTGCGCTTCTTGGTCGCCGCGAGGTGATTTGCGATCGAAGCCGCGAGAAGGTCGGCGTTTTCTTCGAACTTATCGACACTGGTCTTCAGGCCGGCCATGACGTCGTCACCGGTGTGCGCGCCGCGTAAGCCGTTCAGCGTGATCTCGAGTTCGTTTTGCTTGTTCTTGAGATTTCCGACTGCAACAGCCAAAGCGGCGTCATCGCGCGAGTCGATCAGTGACGAGGAGATAGCCGTGAGCTCAAGGGCGCGACGCTCCAGAGCTTGCGCTTGGGTGATCGCCGAAACGCCCTCGGTCTCGAACCGATAGAGACCCGCGCTGATGAAGCTGTAAGAGAAAAAGGCAACGACGCTGGCGAGAAGGGTCAGGCTGGCGACGCCGGCGAAAGCGCCATAGAGCTTGCCACGGATCCCGAAACGGACCCGGCCGCTCAACGGCTGCGCCTCGCTGGTTTTCGTCTCTTCAACACTCTCACTCGTCATCTGTCTTGCCCTGGAACTCCAGCTTCTGTCGTCGATATTACTCTAACCGCGCGGTTCGCTTAGTTTTACGATCGGGCGCGCGGAGCCGTCGGCGTCGATGACGGTCAGAAAAACGCGGTTCGAGCCGCGGTTGTCGAATTCGCCGTAGGACAGCGTCACGCCGTCAAGATCGAAGCTCGCACCGTGAATCGCGGCGAGGAGCGCGGCGCGAGAGGGTTCGCCCACTACTTTTTCAAGTGCGGCGATCGCCAGCCGGCCAGTGACATAACCTTCCAAGGCGAGGTAGTTCGGCTTGATCGAGGGGTCGTAGTCGTTCAGCGCCTTGCGAAAGCGAGACACGATCGGCAGCGCCGCGTCTTTGGGTGACGGCATCACCTGACTGACGATTGTTCCGACGGCTGCAACGCCCGCTTCTTTTGCGAAAGCGTCGCTGCCAAGAAATGAAATCGATGCGAAAGAGGTGTCCATCCCGAGCTGCCGAGCCAGTTTTGCGAAAGCCGCGGCGGGGGCGTAGGGGCCGACCATCACAACGGCTTGCGGATCGGTCTGCCGAAGCGCCAACGTCGCCATTTTAATCGCCGTCGTATTGCGCTCGAAGGACGCCTTCCCAACGAGCTTGACGCCCCGGCGGGCCAGCGCTGCTTCGACGCCAGCGAGCCCAGCCCTGCCGAACGCGTCGTCCTGATAGAGGATAGCAATACGAGAGAAGCCTCGAACGGCCGTCAATTCGCTGACGACCGCTTCAGTCTCTTGAAAATACGAGGCGCGGACATTCACAACATTCGTTTTTGAAGGCTCGCGCAAGAATTCCGCGCCAGTCAGCGCGCCGATAAAGGGCAGTCCTGCTTTCGTCGCTATAGGCTCCGTCGCACCCGTTGTCGGCGTGCCGACCGGCCCGATCAACGCGAAAACCTTGTCTTCTTCGATGAGACGGCGCGTCGCCTCAATCGATCGATCGGGTTCATATCCGTCGTCACGGGAGACGAGTTTCAACTTCCGCCCGCCAACGCCTCCTTGTCGATTGACTTCATTGAAAGCGGCAAGCAGGCCGTCCCTCATTGGCAGGCCGAGCGCTGCTGCTGGTCCCGTAAAAGGCGCCGTTTGTCCGAACACGATCGCGTCCGCGCTGACGCCGGGGTCGCCAGCCAGAGCCGCGGTTGAGACGCCGACGAAAGCCGCCAGGGCGAATGTCGTCGCCCGCAGAATCCGGTTGAAATATCGCGTTCCGTTTGACACGCACCGTCGCGCCGGCAATGAAAAATGGAGCATCTTTCCGCCCCCAAACTGAGGCGAACTTGCTCTAATACTCCTGCTTTTCGGTTAATGTCCTCACCGAGAGTCAACAAGCATATTTTCGGCGAGCGTCGTGATGAAAAGTGGTGAAGTGAAGCTTAAAATTACCGAGCACGGTTCAATCTACTCGGCTCCGTCAAGAAGTGCCGCGAGATTGCAGCTAATAAATCGGACCGATTTAGCATCGCATCGCTCTTGTTTGGAATTTGTATTATTTTTTCCGCAAATGGGCCGCCGCCAAAAGGGTGCAAGAATGACTCCCACCGTGGATTTCTGGTTCGACTTCGCCAGCAGCTATTCCTACCCGGCGGCCATGCGCGTTGGTCATGCCGCCGAGCGCGCCGGCGTAAAGATCAATTGGCGGCCGTTTTTGCTGGGGCCGGTCTTCGTGGCGCAGGGCTGGAACAATTCGCCCTTCAATCTGTATCCGCGAAAGGGACGATACATGTGGCGCGATATGGAGCGCATATGCAAACGTCTCAACCTTCCGCTCCGGCCGCCGGACCCCTTTCCACAGAATTCGCTTTTGGCGGCGCGTTG
>JASLHV010000267.1 GCA_030153205.1 Roseiarcus sp.
TAGCGCCTCAGCCCGAAACGGATTTTCGCGAATGGCCTGCAGCACCCGGCCAAAGGGCGAATTGACGATGCGCAATAGCGCGAGAAAGAGAAGCGCGGCGGCGAAGAAGACGAGATAGTAGCTGAGGACACGCCCGTTCAGCTCGACGCCGAGGACGCGTCCGTCGACAAGGTGAAAGCCCGGCCGCAACACGGCGGGAACTTGAAACGAGCGGCCATCCTCGCCGCCGGTCAACCAGTCCATTTGCGATGCGAGGACATTGAAGGCCGAGGCGACGGCCAAAGTCACCATGGCGAAGAAAATCGTCTGCACGCGGAGCGAGAAAAGCCCGATCGCCAAGGCGAGGATCACAGAGACGGGAAGCGCGGCCGCGGCGCCGAGGATCAGCGCGGTCCAACTCGGCCCCAAGCCATAAAGCGCAATCGCCACGCCATAGGCGCCGACGCCATAGAACATCACATGAGCGAACGAGACGATCCCGGTATAGCCGAGCAGCAGGTCGTACGAGGCGGCGAGCAGCGTGAACACGACGACCGTCGCCGCCACATTCAGCGACTTGGCGCCCGGAAACAGAAACGGCGCCAAGGCGAGGACGAGCACGATGACCGCGAGCAGCGCGACAAGCAGTCGCCCTCGCGGCGGATCGCCGGAAAGGATCATCATCGCCCGCCTGCCGGATAAAGGCCGCGCGGTCGCCAAAGAAGCACGACCACCATCAAGGCGATGTTCGAGACGAGCGCAAATTTCGGCGCGAGGAAGCCTGCGTAGTTCGCGATGAGCGCCACCAGTGTCGCGCCGAGAAAACAGCCGCCGACCGAGCCGAGCCCGCCGATGATCACGACGATAAACACAAGCACCATCAGATCGCCGCCCATCGAGGCCGTAACTTGCTCGCGGTACAACGCCCAGAGCACGCCGCCGAGACCGGCCAAGGCCGAGCCAGCCATGAACACGCCGACGAACAAGCGGTTGATGCGATAGCCCAGCGCCTCGACCATTTCGCGATTCTCGACACCGGCGCGGATGAGAAGGCCGAGTTTCGTGTAGTTCAGCGTCAAGGTCAGCGCCGCAAAGACGACGAGCCCGATGACGACAGCGAGAAGACGAAACTTCTCGACGGCGGCGCCGCCAATCAGAAACGAACCCCTGAGACCTGTCGGCAGAGAAAGAGGAATGGCGTCAGGCCCAAACAGAGCCGAGAGCAATTGTTCGGCGACGATCAAGCCGCCCATCGTCACCAGGATCTGTTTCAGATGTTGGCCGTAGACCGGCTGGATCAAAATCTTTTCGAAGACAAGACCGAGAGCGGCGCAGACCGCGGCGGCGGCGAACGCCGCCAGGAGAATGACGCCAAGGTTCAAAGCGAGGGAATCGGCTTGCGACCAGAGGATCAGCGGCGCGAAGACGAGCGTTGCGACATAGGCGCCGACGGAGATGAAAGCGCCATGGCCGAAATTGAGTACGTCCATCAAGCCGAAGACCAGGGTCAGGCCCGAGGCCATCGTGAACAGCATGAAGCCCATGGCGAGGCTCGCGACCGTCAGCGTCACGAAAGTCGAGGTCGAGCCGATGAATGGCGCGGCGATCAGTGCGATCGCCAAGGGCAGCAAAGCGGGCGCGAAATCAATTCTTTGCCGCGGCAGCGCGGCGCCGACGTCGGTCGCGCTCATTGATGGGCGTCCAGCGAAAGGCCGAGGAGCCGGTTCTGCAAGGCGCCGTCGGCGGCAAGCGCCGCCATCGAACCCTGATAAACGATCCGGCCATTGTCCATCACCCGCGCCTCATCGCCGACCTCCTGCGCGACGCGGAAATTCTGCTCGACCAGCAGGATGGTGACGCCGGCGCGCTTGATCTCCTTCAGGCAATCGATCAGCGCCCCGACGATCGCCGGCGCGAGACCCTTGGTCGGCTCGTCGATGAGCAAAAGCCGCCGCGGCTCGACGATGGCGCGCGCGATCGAGAGCATTTGCTTCTGACCGCCGGAGAGCGAGCCGGCGCGCGACAGCCAGAATTTCTTCAAAGCCGGAAAAAAACCGAAAATCCACTGCAGCCGCTGATCGTCGGGCGCGCCGTCTCGCGCCGCGAGGATAAGATTTTCCCGTACCGTCAAAGCCGAAAAGACCGCCATAGTCTCTGGCACATAAGCAACGCCCGCCTTCGCGATCGTCGGCGTCGGCAGCGCCGTGATCGCGTCGCCCGAGAGCGTGACGGAGCCGGCGGAGGCGCGCCATAAGCCCATAATCGTACGTAACGTGGTCGTCTTACCGGCGCCGTTGCGGCCAAGCAGCATGGTGGTCTTGCCTTCCGGCGCGTCGAGATCGACGCCCTGCAAGATGTGGTAGCGGCCAATATGCGTATGAACGCCTTGCAGGCTCAGCAACGCGCTCATGCCGTCCCCGCCCTTGCGACGCCGAGATAGGCTTCCTGCACGATCGGCGAGGCGATGATGGCGGCCGGCTCGCCGTCGGCCATCAATCTTCCATTATGCAGGACAATGATACGATCCGCGAGCGAACGTACGACATCCATCTTATGCTCGACGAGCAGGATCGTCTTGGAGGCGTCTTGCTTCAACCGGGCGATGAGATCGAGCACCACCGGGACTTCATCGACGCTCATCCCGGCGGTCGGCTCG
>JASLHV010000312.1 GCA_030153205.1 Roseiarcus sp.
ATCGTCGTCCGTAATGTCGAAGGTGAAGTCGAACGCCATACCGGTCTCGATGTACGTATCGAAGAACTTTCTATCGTGATCGTCCGGAAGTAGTTCTCTGTGGAAGCGTTTGAACATCTCCGGATGGTTCTCCAAGCGTTCCGCCAGGACCGCCGATGGCCCGCCCCTCGCTCTGAGAAGGCTCTTCGCTTTCTCTTGGATCGCTTGCTGGGCTTCGCATTTGATATGCTGCACGATGTCCGCCGTCGGAAGGCCAGTGACCTGCTCTTGAATCGGATGAAGCGCGCAACCTGCGATAATTGCGGAGCAACTCGCAACGCAAAAAAGCCGAGGAGCAAACATCGTCGTGATCCGAAATTTGGCAAAATAATGTCGAGGCTAACATCCGTCGATGCAATCGTCCAGCCGGAACGCGATATATTAGCGATCGTCGGTACGAACGGGGGTCGCCGTCTTCAGATCGAACCTTCCGCTTTGGGCGCGTAATTGAGATGGATACGCAGGTGATCGAAATCGATGTCGTCGCATCGTTTCACGCAACAAAGGCGTTGCATAGCCCTAATAATCGGAGCGCCGCCTGCTTTCTGGAAGCGGTGAAAGACCTCGTAGGTGTCGGCAACATGCTATCGACCAATGCGCGCATTAGTCGGAACATACTATCTAGCCCACTTAACGGTACTTCAAATGATCGGCGGCACGTCTGTAGCGAACTTAGCGCTTCGCGGGAGCGTTGGGCAAATCATGCGCGTAGTAATCGATCTCGTTATCGTTCCAGGCATGGGCATGGCCGGCAAAACCGGCTCGGATGCTGATCGAAGCGCTGTTGATGGTTCCAGCTTGGATGACTTCCGGTCCTTCCGCGGCAATCTGGTCTGCGCTTCTCGCGTTCGGCCGGACGATGGCGATATGGCCAGGTTTGTCGTCGCGATGATTGTGATAACTGGCGACGACGAGCATGCCGCGATTAGCGAGATCCTGCGCCAGCTCCGGGCCTGCGACCGGGCGCCAACCTTTGCTCGCGCCCTCCTCCGCCAGCCATTCGTTCTGCGCGTTGGCGAGCAGAACCTGTTCATGCTCCGGGGGCCTCAAAATATAGACGCCGAACCTCTTGGCCGTCGCCGCGACAAAAGCGCTGCAATGGGTGTGGCGGCCCGATGATAGTTCCGGTCGACCGTCCGGCAGGCCCGTGTCCCAATCGACGTGCTCGCCCGCGATCCACTTCGTCTCGACGCCCATCTGGTCGAGCTTGGCCGCCAGCCATTGGCCCTTTGCGGTAACGACATTGGTGTCCGCCCAGGCGCTCCCACCAGCAAAGGCCGTCAGCAGCACCACGCCTGCAGCGATCGATCCAAGAGCCTTGCGCATCCGTCCACCCCTGTTTCGGCAATTCGGGGTTAAATTACGGGACGGCAGTGATCTGGCCGGCGACCACCGCGCCGCCGTTTTGAACGCCCAGTCGTCAAGCCAATCCGGCCTCGGCGAGGAGCTTGAAAAAAAAGCCGCCGTCGCTCCTGTTGGACGCATCGACGCCGCCGTTCTCCCGCATGAAGGCCTCGGGATCGGCGATGCGTTCCGCCTTGCCTTCCAAATAGGCCCCGAGCCGGCGCGATTGCGCAACGATTGCGACATTCGCCGGCCGACGGATAGCGTCGTAACGTTGAAGCCCATCGGCCACATTTTCGTTCGCCATCGCGTCGGCGAGCGAGATCGCGTCGTGGCCCGCTTTGATGGCGCCCATCGCGACATGCGGGCGAGCGATGAAGGCGGCGTCGCCGAGCAAGCCGACGCGCCCTTTCGCCATCGCCGGCGATTCAAGATCGCCGATCGGCTGGAATAAAGGCTCCTTTGTTTCTCGCACGATCTCCGCCCAGACGGGAGGAAGCCGCGCCTCCGCCTCCCCCCGAAAGGCGGCGATCACTTCAGAACGAATAAGCTGAGGCGGAATCCCTTGCGGATAGACGCGGCCATCGGCGTCGGTTTGCATGTCGACGAGAGCGGCGGCGGCGAGCGGACGGTACCAGACGAAGCTGTAACGCCGTCGACCCGGGGTCAGATCGTCGCCGGCGCCCGGCGTCGGATAGCCAAGGATATGTTCGCCATCAATCAGACCCCAGCCGAACCTTTCAAAGATCGTCTCGCGTGTGGTCGCGGACAAGGAGGCCTCGTCAACCATGCCGCGCCAGGCGATATAGCCAGCGTAAGAGAGATCCGTATCAGGAAACATTTGGCGTCGTACTGTCGATCTTAAGCCATCGGCTCCAACAAGGAGATCGCTTTGCAAGCGGGCGCCGTCGGCGAGTTCGGCGACGACGCCGTCGCCGCGATCGTCGAATGCGGCGAGGCTCGCCCCGCGGCGAATGCGCTCTTCTGGAAAGACATCGGAAAGCATCGAATAAAGCCGCGCCCAAGACGTGCAGAATTGCGGCATCCGGATTTCGCCGATGATCTTGCCCGTGCCATCAAACGCGGTGCGACCGCTGACGGCGACGCCGACGGCGCCATCGACCTTGGCGCCGGCCGCGAGTAGTCCTTGCAGCATAGGCGGGTGGACACCAAGTCCCGCGCCGCGACCTTCCAAACGATCTGGGGTTCGTTCGAGGATTGTCACGTCCCAGCCGGCGCGAAACAGTCCGCAACCAGCGAACAGACCGCCGAGAGAACCGCCAACAACAATCGCGCGCCGCATCGTTGTCTGTTACGCGGCCATCGCCTGGACCTCAGGATCGCCGCCGATCAACTTGGAGAATTGTTTCAGCCGGTTTTGCAGCCGGTCGCTATTGAGGTCCGCGAGGTCGGGCGGCAGCATGAGCACGACCTTGCCTTTCTGACAGAGCATAGGCGCGCGCGGCAAGACGCCCGGCATGGCGGCCGAGACGATGTAGGCGACGCGCATCGCCGCGCCGAGAATGCGGGCGCGATCGAGCAATCTCGGCGACACCAAAGAACGCAATACCGGCCCGATCTCATCCTCATTCGCGATGTGGCGATAGGAAGCGGCGAGCGCGAGATAGGCGCGGCCTGGATGATCGATGCCGATAAAATTGGCGTTGGCGATCAGGTTCAAAGATTGCTCGCCGCGATAATCGGGATGAGCGCGCCAGCCGATATCGGATAGAAGGCATGCGGCGTGACGCAACCGCGCTTCCTCGCCTGACTCCTCGAGATGGGTCGAGCGCAGAAGCTGCGTCGTCCATTCGAACAGCTCGTCGGCATGCGTCGGGGCGCGCGAACGCAAGGTGTTGAATTCTCGCGCCGCCGAAATCAGCGGATCCTCGGCGCGCTCGGTTTCGTTAAGGCTTTCGTATAGCAGACCTTCCCGCACGCCGAGCGCGGAGACCACGATTTCCTTCGGCCCTGCGCGTCGGATGATTTCTTCGAGCACCACCGCGCCATAGGCGAGCAAAGGGCGACGGGCGCTGGAAACAGCCTCGATCGACGACAGCGCGTCCGCCTCGACCCTCTCGACAAGCCGCGCAAACTCGAGCGCGTCGCGAGAAGGAATCACGTAATTATGCATGACGTGAAGCTGATAGTTTCGCTGGCGCATATGCAGGCGCGCGAGAGCGCGCCAAGTGCCGCCGACTGCGTAGAAGGTACGACCGGTCAAAATGTCGAGCGGCTTCGCCTTGGAGAGCACTTCGCGTACGATCTTGGCAGCTTTTTTCGGCGATCGTTCGGAAGCGTCCATCAACGACAGGCCGCCGAGCGGCAAAGTGACGCCGCGGCCGACATTGCCGTGCCGAACGTTGATCAGCTCCAGCGAGCCGCCGCCGAGATCGCCCACGATACCGTCCGCTTCATGGATCGAAGAGATGACGCCAAGCGCGGAAAGCTGCGCCTCGCGCTGACCGGAAAGCAAGTCGATCCGGCAGCCCAGCGCTTCCTCGGCGCGCTCCAGGAATTGCGGTCCGTTCGACGCGTCCCGCACGGCGGCCGTCGCCAACGCCCGCACGTCGGAAATGCGCATCGACCCACAGAGGACCTTAAATCTCTTGAGCGCGGCGATCGCTTTGACGACCCCATCCTCGGGCAAAGCCCCGCTTGTCGCGACGCCGCGACCAAGGCCGCACAAAACCTTCTCATTGAAGGTCGGCGTCGGCGATCTCACCAACGCTTCATAGGAAACGAGACGCACCGAATTGGAGCCGATGTCGACAATCGCCACAGGCTCGCCGGGCAGTCGACCTCGGGCTTCCACGAAGGAACTCGCGATTTTCTCCAGCATGCGCCTCTCAGCGTTTCGGAGCCCGCTTCACAAGGGCGCGCGGACTTGATTCTTTCAGCGATTTGCCGCGGCCCGAAAGGCTCGGGTTGGTCAGGAAATATTTGTGTGCGTTGAAGGGTTCTTCATCCGCTCCAGGTTCGATCCTCTTGCTCGAGCCGTCGGCCATTACACGATAGCTCTGCTGATTGTCCATCAGATTGGCGGCCATAATCTGATTCAACACCTGCTCATGCACAGTTGCGTTGCGAACCGGCGCCAAAGCCTCGACGCGGCGATCGAGGTTACGCGGCATCAAATCAGCCGAAGAGATGTAAACATGGGCGTCCGGGTGGGGCAGGCCTTTGCCGCCGCCGAATGCGTAAACGCGCGCGTGCTCCAGGAAGCGGCCGATGATCGACTTGACACGGATGTTGTCGGAGAGGCCGGGAACGCCGGGACGCAGGCAGCAAATCCCACGAACGACCAGGTCAATCTCGACGCCGGCTTTGCTCGCCTGATAGAAGGCGTCGATAATTTCAGGATCGACCAAAGCATTGCATTTCGCCCAAATCGCCGCCGGTTTGCCGGCCTTGGCGAAGGCGATTTCCTCTGCAACATGCTCCAACAACCGCTTCTTCAAGAACATCGGCGAGATCGCCATCTGCTCTAGCCCGTCAGGCTCGGCGTAGCCGGTGATGAAATTGAAAATGCGCGAGACGTCGCGGCCAATTGCCGAATCGGCGGTGAAGAAAGAGATGTCGGTGTAGATACGCGCGGTGACGGGGTGATAATTACCGGTGCCGACGTGGCAATAAGTGACGAGCGAACCGCCCTCGCGCCGCACAACCATCGAAAGCTTGGCGTGCGTCTTCAATTCGATAAAGCCGAACACGACTTGCGCGCCGGCGCGCTCGAGATCGCGCGCCCAACGAATGTTCGCCTCTTCGTCGAAACGCGCCTTCAATTCGACGAGGGCCGTCACCGACTTGCCGGCTTCGGCCGCCTCGACCAGCGCGCGTACGATCGGGCTATCCGAGGATGTGCGATAAAGCGTCTGCTTGATTGCCACGACTGACGGATCGCGCGCGGCTTGAGACAGGAACTGAACGACAACATCAAAAGATTCGTAGGGATGGTGGACGACAAGATCTTTTTGACGGATCGCCGCGAAACAATCGCCGCCATTGTCGCGCACCCGCTCCGGGAACCGAGGATTATACGCCTTGAATTTCAAGTCGGGTCGATCGAGCGCGACGAGCTGCGACAGTTCGTTAAGCGCCAACATGCCGTCCACGACGAAGACGCCGTCCGCGATAATATCGAGATCGGCCGCGACAAGCGCTCGCAGCGCTTCTGGCATCGCCGCGTCCATCTCGAGGCGAATGACCGAGCCGCGTCGCCGGCGCTTGAGCGCACTTTCGTACTGACGCACTAGATCTTCCGCCTCTTCCTCGACTTCGATGTCGCTGTCTCGGATGATGCGGAAACAGCCCTGCCCCGCGACCTCGTAGCCGGGGAACAATTGATGCGTAAAGGCAACGATGATTTGCTCCAACGTGACGAAACGTTGGACGTTGCCTTGCGCCAAGTCCGGCAGTTTGACGAAGCGGTCGATCTTGCCCGGTACGCGTACGAGCGCGCTCATCGCGCGATGGTCGCTGCGCCGGATGAGCTGCATCGCCAGTGAAAAGCCAAGATTGGGAATGAAAGGGAAAGGATGCGCCGGGTCGATCGCAAGCGGCGTCAACACGGGAAAGACGTGGAGAAGAAAATAATCCTCCAGCCATCGTTTCTCGAGATCGTTGAGATCCGCGACGTCGACAAGGACGACGCCGGCTCCGGCAAGCTCGGCGCGCAATTCGCGCCAGCGCGTTTGCTGCGCTTTCACCAACTCGCCGACTCGCTCGCCGATACGCGTCAGTTGCTCCGAAGGCGTGAGCCCATCCTCGGAGGGCGCAAGCAACCCCGAGGCGACCTGGTCGATGAGGCCAGCGACGCGCACCATAAAAAATTCGTCGAGATTGTTGGCTGAGATCGACAGAAACCGCAGTTGTTCGAGCAGCGGATGATTACGATTGCCGGCCTCCTCGAGAACCCGACGATTGAATTCAAGCCAGGAAAGCTCGCGATTGATGAAGCGCGCCGGGCTCTCGCTCAAATCGACCTGGGCGGCGTCGGTCAAAGACGGCGGCGCCTCGGGATCGGTCGATGGCGATGTGACGACGACCAGCGGCGGCTCAACGGACGGAAAAGAGGGCTCTGCAGCTTTCTCGGCAGCGGCAGCGGAGGGACGACGCGGCAAACAAGCCTCCCTGGTCAAGGTGGAATGAGTGAGAAAACGCCCCGAAAACACGGCCCCAGGGCGGCTGTAACGGCATTGTGCGACAAATCGGCGACATGGCAAAGGCAAGGTCAGTCGGGCACGCCCGTGTCCTTGAGCAGCGCGGCGGCCATTGGGCGTGTCACAGCCCGACCGCGCGCCAAAGCCTCCCGGTCGAGCGCGGCGACGACCGCCCTGGCGGCGGCGAGCGAGCGCTCGATGCGAAGAGCGACATAGTCGATAACTGTCGGCTCGACAATGAGTTGACGGTCGTGAAACAGTTTTACCAGCACTGCGCGCGCCAAGGTGTCGTCCGGCTCGCCGAGTTGCGTAAGCGGCGCAAGTCGCAGCCGCGACAGGAGATCGGCTTTCTTGAGCCCCCACACGTCAGGCGGGCTCGACGCGGTCAGCATCAAAAAGGTCCCGCTCTCCCGCACCAGATTGAGCAAATGGAAAAGGGCGTCCTCAGCCGGTCCGATCTGATCGGCGTCGTCGATCAGCGCCGCTTTCGCCGCGGCGAGCCGAGGCAGATCGGCCTCCGCCACACCGTCGCCGCGCAGCATCATAGCCCCCGCTCGCTCCGCCCAGATCGCCCCCAGATGGCTTTTGCCCGCTCCTGGAGGCCCGATCAGCGCCAGCATGCGCCCCGGCCAGTCGGGCCAGGCGTCGACGGCCGTCAGGGCTCCCCGATTAGCAGGAGCGACGAGAAAGTCCTCGCGAGAAAAACGCGGTTCGTGCGGCAGGTCGAGGGCCAGTTGGCGGGCGAGGCCGATCATGGCGTCTCTTCAACGCCGGCGCTGCCTCGGTAAAGCGGACCGGCACGGTAAGCGGCGAGCATATGTCGCGCGACGACGCCGATTGCGGCGGCGACCGGGACGGCGATAAGAAGGCCCGTGAAACCAAAAAGCGCGCCAAAAGCGACAAGCGCGAACATGACCCAGACGGGATGCAAGCCGACGGATTCTCCGACCAATTTGGGCGATAAAACGTTCCCCTCCAGAAACTGCCCCGATCCCACCACGGCCAATGCCGACAGAAACAAGCCCCAATGCGGCCAGCCCTGCACCACAGCGACCCCAAGCGAGAAAACCAAGGCCGTCAACGAACCGACATAGGGTACAAAGCTCAGGACGCCGGCCGAGACGCCGATCAGGAATCCATAATCGAGCCCTATCACGGTCAAACCAACTCCGTACCAAAAGCCAAGGAACAAACAGACGAGAAATTGGCCACGTAGGAAGCCGGCCATTGCGATATCGATCTCACGGGCGATCTGATGCAAAGTCTTGTAGTGATCGCGCGGCAATAGATTGTCGATCGACGCAATCATCTTCTCCCAATCGACCAAGATATAGAAAGCGACGACGGGCGTGATAACGAGGAACGACAGGAAACCAACCAGGGCTTTGCCGCCTGACACGAGCGAGTGCGAAAAATTCAACAGCCACTGCGCGCCTTGCGTTACGAGATCGCCGACGGATTTTTGGATCTGCTCAGTCGAAAGCGGTTCGGCGAGGCCCAGTTTGTCGCGCCACGCGCCGGCGTATTTGTCGAGCAATTGATTGCCTTCGTCGACCGCGAGCTGCTGTAGGCGCGTCACGTAAGTCGGCAGGCTTCGCATGAAGCCGAATAATTGGTTGCCGAGGATGGGCGCCACGAGAATGAAAATCAGCGCCAGAATCAGGACGAAGACGACGAGGATAAACAGCGAGGCGCCAAGGCGATTGAAGCCGAGCCGTTCGAGTTTCTTGACAATCGGGTCGAGCAGATAGCCGAGCACAATACCGAGCGCGAAAGGCGTGACCGCGGCGCCCAAGAGCGCGAGCAAAAGACACAGCGCGGCGAAAGCTGCTGTCCATAGGATCAATTGACGTTCAATGCTCAAAACCGCTTGCCCGCTGCTCTCATAGTGCCGCGTGGCCCGACTACGGGCCCGCGTCTTTGCCTTTCAGTTGCAGCAAATCCCACCGATTGCCCCAAATGTCTTCGAAGACGGCGACCCATCCATAAGGCTCGTCGCGCGGCGTCTCAAGAAAGCGCACGCCCTTGGCTTGAAGCCGCGCATGATCGCGCGCGAAGTCGTCAGTATGAAGGAAAAGAAACACCCGGCCTCCGGTTTGATCGCCGATTCGCGCCGCCTGCTGTTCGCCGCTCGCTTTGGCGAGAAGAAGGCGAACGCCGCCGCCGGGCGGCGAGACCAGCACCCAGCGCTTCTCGGCGTCAAGCGGCGTGTCCTCGATCAATGCGAAGCCGAGGCTTTCGGTGAAATAAGCGATCGCCTCGTCATAGTCGCGGACGAGGAACGTAAGGGCGCCGATCGTTTCAATCACGGCTTGCTCGCTGATTCATGTGGTCGAGCCATTGCGCGATATAGACCCCGCCCGAGGCGAGGGTCGACGCGGCGACGAGCCAGATGGCGTATTCCTCACCCGGCAACGGATCGAGGTCAAAAGCCCGGCTCCCAAGTACGAGCGCCGCGACCGCGATTTGGGCCGCAGTGTTGAATTTCGAAACCCAGACCGGTCGGATCGCGACAGGATTGTCGAGCAGCCACGAGATCAGCACGGCGATCAGAATCATCACATCCCGCGAGACGACGATGATGGCGATCGCTGGCGGGAGTTCGCCGGTGATAGCCATGGTCACGTAAATCGAAACCAGCAGAGCTTTGTCGGCGAGCGGATCGAGATAAGCCCCAAGCTCGGTTCTGAGGTTGAATCGTTTGGCGATAAAGCCGTCGAGGGCGTCAGAAAGCCCAGCCGCGAGAAAAATCACAAAGGCGGCCATAAAGCGCTGTGAAACGATCATGAGGATGACAAGCGGCGCGAGCAACAGCCGGGCGACCGTGATCAGATTCGGTAGGCCTGCTAGAAGCTTGGCGAAATCCATCGGCCCTGACATCCCTCCCGAAAGCGGCGACAAGAGCGCGTTTCGTCATCAGTCTCATCGTGCTTTAACCCGACGCGCCAGTGGACGGCGACCCCAAAGGCTTGCTTGGAAGGCCAAACCGTCGCAGATTTCTCATGGGAAATCGAAACTAACTGAGCATTGCCGGGACGTTGGCCCGAAAGCGGCGACGGTTCGTCATGCCTTTGCGGAGCTTATGACACCCCCATGACCGATGATGAGGCGCCGGATCCAGGCCTTCACTTTGGCAATTTGATCAGCGCTTACACGGAAGCGATTCGGCTCAGCGACTTCAAAGCCAATCTGACTGTGCTGTTCGTCGCGATCATGATGGGGCCGGTGATCGCCTCGCGGGACAAATATCCTCATTTCCTGACGCTCCCACTGATCCTGACGCCGTTTTTCATCGCCTTTTTCTGCTTGCTGATGTGTGTTTTTCCACGCTTTCCGCGCAGAGGCCGGCAGAATTTTCTCGTCGTGCGCAACCCAAAAGCCAGCGACTTTACATTCTCTGACAAAGCTGAAAGCGATATCGACCAGTTAAAGTTGAGATGCGCAATTCTCTCTGGAATATTGTTCTGGAAGACGTTGTTTCTGCAGATTAGCTTCTTCGTATGTTTATTTACAGTTGGGGTGACTTTTATTCTATTGTCTTACTCTTTACTGACAACCATCTTCTGAGAGACCGGATATGGCGCAAGAGGCCTCCGCCTATTATCGCAATCAGATCGCCGCTTACACGGATACAATCCGCATCAGCGATTTCAAGGCGAATGTCGCGGTGATTTATGGGGCCTTCACGATCGGGCCGGTCATGAGTTTCGCGGATAAATTTCCGCCATTTCTGCCCCTCACCGCGGTGTTGCTGCCCTTCGTCGTCGTCTTTTTCTGTCTTCTCGTCTGCCTTTATCCCCGCTATCCGCGACGCGGCCGGGCCAATTTTCTGATAAAGCCGAACGCAAGTCCCAAAGAATTTCGCAGCCCGACGAATCACGCCGTCACGCTCGAACAACAGCAGCTTCTCTGCGTTATTCTTTGCAATATACTTTATTGGAAGACGATATGCCTGCGGATTAGTTTTGCTATTTACATCATGGGCACGTTGGCGGCTGCGGCTCTCATTGTTTATTCTTTTGTTTAGAAAGCCGCCGCATCAGCAACGGAATTTTGACCAACTGACGGCTGCATTGTGGTTTTCGCCACATACAGTTTGAGGCTTTAACCAAAGGATGACTTGTTTCGGCTTTAAATGAGGGCCGTCCTCTCGTTCTGGATCGCTGTTGTCGTTGTCGAACCCAAACGTTCCGCTCGGGGGTTTTTGCGCACTCCTTTTAGTGTTTGCGCTCAAACATTTCGTCGCCGACTTCCTACTTCAGACCAACTGGATCGCCCATGGCAAGGAGCGGGCCCAGGGCTGGTTTGGACCGCTTACCATCCATGTTCTTTGTCACGCGGGCCTGACGTTGTGCATCGCGTTGGCTGTTGCGCCACGTCTGTGGTGGCTTGCTCCGGTGGAACTAGTTGTCCATGCGTGCATCGATCACAGCAAGACGCTGATCGGGGCGCGTATCAAATGCACCGCCAAAAATGCTCAGTATTGGTGGCTCCTCGGTTTTGATCAGTTCTTACACCAAGTCACCAATATCGCCCTCGCCGCCGCCTTCTACCTCTTCTGATCGACAGAACGCGGACAAGTCAGCGCGCCGCCTTGCGCCTTGACGCGTCAGCCTATAACCCGCGCTCTTTCGACAAGCGACGAGAGCCATGATCGAAACCAACCGTCCCTTGACCTACGCCGAGGCTGGCGTTGACATCGACGCGGGCAACGCGATGGTCGAGGCGATCAAACCGCTGGTGCGCGCCACCCGACGGCCCGGCGCCGACGCCGAGATCGGCGGCTTCGGCGGCCTTTTCGATTTGAAAGCCGCTGGTTTTGTCGACCCCGTGCTGGTCGCGGCGAATGACGGCGTCGGCACCAAGGTCAAAATCGCCATCGAATGCGGCGTTCACGATACGATTGGCGTCGACCTCGTCGCCATGTGCGTTAACGACCTCATCGTTCAAGGCGCGGAACCCTTATTCTTTCTCGACTACTTTGCGACGGGCAAGCTCGACCCGCATGTCGGCGCAGCAATTGTCAAAGGCATCGCCGCCGGCTGCGTCGAGGCGGGCTGCGCCCTGATCGGCGGCGAAACGGCGGAAATGCCAGGCCTCTATGCGGGTCGCGACTACGACCTCGCTGGCTTCGCAGTTGGGGCCGCCGAACGCGGCCGCCTGCTGCCAAGGCCGGGGCTCAAAGCTGGCGACATCGCGCTTGGCCTTGCTTCCTCGGGCGTCCATTCAAACGGGTTCTCGCTGGTCCGGCGGATCGTTGAGCGAAGCGCCCTGCCCTGGGACGCGCCGGCGCCTTTCGAGCCTGACCGCGCTCTCGGCGTAGCCTTGCTGACGGCGACGCGGATTTATGTGAAGCCGCTGCTTAGCGCGCTTGCGGCAAGCAATGCGATCCTCGCTCTGGCGCATATCACCGGCGGCGGCTTTCCCGACAACTTGCCGCGTGTCCTGCCCGAAGGGTTGGGCGTCACGCTCGATCTTGGCGCGCTCGCGCCCCCGCCGGTTTTCAGTTGGCTCGCAGAGGTTGGCGGGTTGGAGCCTTCTGAAATGCTGCGCACATTCAATTGTGGGGTCGGGATGGTCGCCTTTGTCGCCGCCGGCGAGGTTCGCCAGGCCGAGACCGAGCTTGCGGCGGCAGGACTCGCGCCGATAAGGCTCGGCGAAGTCGTCGCGGCGCTGAGCGGTCCCCGCGTTCGTTTCTCCGGCGAGCTCGCGCTTTGATCACGCGCAAACGTACCGCGATCCTTATTTCCGGCCGCGGCTCCAACATGGCGGCGCTCATTGCCGCGGCGCGATCGCCTGATTTCCCGGCGGAAGTTGCTCTGGTCCTCTCCAACAAACCAGACGCCGCCGGACTAGCCCTCGCCAAAAACGCCGGAATTGCAGTTGCGGCTGTCGATCACAAAATCTACGCGGGCCGCGACGAATTCGAAGGGTCGATGCAGGCGATGCTCGACATCCATCGGATTGATCTCATTTGCCTCGCCGGATTCATGCGTATTCTGAGCGCGCCCTTCGTATCTCGATGGCGCGGCAGGATCATCAATATTCACCCTTCCTTGCTACCATCTTTTCCGGGCCTCGACACTCATCGCCGCGCCTTGCTGGCCGGCGTGAAAATACACGGCTGCACGGTTCATTTCGTCGAATCGGAACTGGACGCCGGCCCGATTATTGCGCAAAGCGAGATCGCCGTTCTCGACGACGATACGCCGGAAAGTCTCGCCGCTCGCGTGCTGGAGAAAGAACACGAACTTTATGCGCGCGCTTTGTCGTTGGTCGCGAGTGGAAAAGCGACAATAGAGAACGGTCGCACGCAAATCGCGACGGCATAAATTTACCGCGACGCACCGCCGCGCGCCGTCATTTCGACACACGCTTTTGCTAGCCGTGCTGTTGGCGAGGAAGCGCGCGACGCGTATCGCCGCTCCCGCTCAATAAGGGCTGCGCCATGAGCGCCGCCCAGAGAATTGCGCAACATGCGGGAGGCGCATATGCGGCAAATAATCAGTCTATCTCTTTGCGCAGGTCTATTGATAGCGAGCGGCGGCGCAGCCGCATCTGCGGATGTTTCGACTTGGCGTTGGCAAGTGTCGCAATGTCTGCGCGCTCAGGAGCGAGAAGCCGACGCAGCCAAGCTCTACCGCGAAGCAAGCGCCTTCGAGGTTCTTCCCGGTCTTGATCAACGAAGCGATGCGCGCGCCGCGGTCGATCCGCTTTATTCGGGAGACCTGAAGGCGACGCCGCAGAGACAGACGACAGGTCAGTAGTTCTCGATACGCGTGTGTAGACTAGCTCGCGACCGCTGGCGTTGGCGTAGCGGACGTGAAATATTCGCCGCTATGTCCTGGTTCGCAATCGCTCACATTTGGAAACCGGCGTCGTGAACGCGCCGGCCGTAATCACGCGGCGACCCTCTGTCTGTCCGCACGATTGCCCGTCCGCCTGCGCGCTGGACGTCGAGGTGATCGACGGCTCCCGGATTGGGCGCGTGCATGGCGCAACAGACCAGACTTACACGGCCGGCGTCGTCTGCGCCAAAGTTGCGCGCTA
Source organism: Roseiarcus sp. (assembly GCA_030153205.1). GTDB lineage: Bacteria > Pseudomonadota > Alphaproteobacteria > Rhizobiales > Beijerinckiaceae > Roseiarcus. The sequence continues at coordinate 13,596 of JASLHV010000312.1, forward strand.
TGCGGAGCGCATTCACCACAAGGATCGTCTGACCCAGCCGATGAAGCGTGTCGGGCCCAAAGGCTCGAACCAATTCGCGCCGATTTCATGGGACGACGCGCTCGATATCGTCGCTGAAAATTTCCTGAAATGCGAACGCGAATTTGGCGCTGAAAGCGTGTGGCCGTACCATTACGCCGGGACCATGGGCCTCGTCATGCGCGATGGGATCAAGCGCCTGACCCACGCCAAACGTTATTCCGGCTTCTTCTCGACGATCTGCGTCAACCTTGCCTGGCCTGGCTTCATTGCCGGAACGGGCAAGCTCACCGGGCCCGACCCACGCGAAATGGCCAAGGCCGATTGCGTGGTGATCTGGGGCACCAATGCCGTCTCTACGCAGGTCAATGTCATGACCCATGCGATGCGGGCGCGTAAGGAGCGCGGCGCGAAAATCGCCGTCATCGACATCTACCGTAACGATACGATGAAACAGGCCGATCTCGGCCTTTGTCTCAGGCCTGGCACGGACGGCGCCCTGGCTTGCGCTGTCATGCATGTGCTCTTTCGCGATAATCTCGCCGATCGCGATTATCTCCAACGCTACACAGACGCGCCGGACGAACTCGAGGCGCATTTGAAATCGCGCGGTCCTGACTGGGCGAGCGCCATCACCGGGCTCGACGTCGCCGAAATCGAAGCTTTTGCGCATCTTGTCGGAAAAACCAAACGTACGTACTTTCGACTCGGCTATGGTTTCTCGCGCCAGCGCAATGGCGCGGCCAATATGCATGCGGCAACCTGTATCGCCGCCGTCACGGGGGCATGGACGCTCGAAGGCGGCGGCGCCTTCCATAACAATGGCGGCATCTATCATTGGCGAAAGACGCTGCTCGAGGGCCATGA
>JASLHV010000340.1 GCA_030153205.1 Roseiarcus sp.
CAGCGCCGGCGCGCGAGAGTTATCTGAACGGCGACAAGATCGTGGCGCTGGCCCGCAAAGTCGGCGCGGCGTCGATCCATCCCGGCTATGGATTTCTCTCCGAGAACGCCGAATTCGCGGAAAGCTGCGCCGCCGCCGGGATCGTCTTTATCGGACCGCCGCCCTCTGCGATCCGCGCCATGGGGCTCAAGAGCGCGGCCAAGGCGTTGATGCAGAAGGCCGGCGTGCCGGTGACGCCCGGCTATCACGGCGACAATCAGGCGCCGAAATTTCTCAAGGAGAAAGCGTACGAAATTGGCTATCCCGTCCTCATCAAGGCGATCGCCGGCGGCGGCGGCAAGGGCATGCGCCGCGTCGATGCTCATGTCGATTTCGAAGCCGCGCTCGAGAGTGCGATGCGCGAGGCGCAAAACGCCTTTGGCGACGCGCGCGTTCTCGTCGAAAAATATGTCGCGCGGCCGCGTCATATCGAGATGCAGATTTTCGGCGATCAGCAGGGCAACGTCGTCCATCTCTTCGAGCGCGACTGCTCGCTGCAACGCCGCCATCAGAAGGTCATCGAGGAGAGTCCGGCGTCGGGCTTGAGCGAAGAGACGCGCGCGGCCATGGCCGCCGCCGCTGTCGCTGCGGGCAAAGCGGTTGGCTATGTCGGCGCCGGCACGATCGAATTCATCGCGGATTCCTCGCAAGGTCTCCAGCCCAACGGCTTCTACTTCATGGAGATGAACACGCGTCTCCAGGTGGAGCATCCAGTGACCGAGGCGATCACCGGCCTCGATCTGGTCGAATGGCAGTTCCGCGTCGCGGCGGGCGAAAGACTGCCGCTAAGCCAAGAAGAAATCCGCAGAAGCGGCGCGGCGGTGGAGGCGCGCCTCTACGCCGAGGACCCTGAGCACGGTTTCTTGCCGTCCTCCGGTAAAATCTTCGCGCTGCGATTGCCGGCCGGCGAAGCCTTGCGTGTCGACGCCGGCGTTGAAGAAGGCGGCGAAGTGACGCCTTTCTACGACCCGATGATCGCGAAAATCATCGCGCATGGCGCGACGCGGAAAGAGGCGCTCGACCGCCTGTCGGAAGCGCTTGGCGAGACGCTCGTCGCCGGCCCGCGCGTCAATGCGCGCTTTCTCAAAGCGCTCTGCGATTCAGAAGAATTTCGCGCCGGCGCTTTCGACACGGGTTTCATCGACGCCAATCTCGAAAAGCTCGGCGCGGCGCCGCATGAAACGGATGTGACTGCAGCATTGAAAGGCGTCGCGCATCTCCTATCGCGCCGCGCTGCTGCTTACGCCGAGGCGTCGCCCCGCGATCCTTGGAGCGTCGCTGACGGCTTCGAACTGACCGGGCGCCGCGCCGTCGGCGTCGAGGCCGTGGTGGACGGGCGGCCCCTTCATCTCCTCGAAACTTTCCAGCGCGGCGAGACGCACTTGACGGTCAAAGGAGAAGTCGCCGCGCGTCGAGACGAGAGGCCGGCGACGATAATCGAAACCGAAAGAGGCGTCTTCGTACTCCGAGAAGGCCGCCAGACTGACGTGAGGCTCGTCGATCCGCTCGACGCCGAAGCGGAAGCTCTGGCGGAGGGGTCAGGAATTATCGAGGCGCCGATGCACGGACGGCTGCTGGCGCTTTTTGTCAAGGAGGGCGATCTTGTCGAAAAAGGCGCGCGGCTCGCCATCGTCGAAGCGATGAAAATGGAGCATGCGCTGAATGCGCCGCGCGCCGGGCGCGTCGCCGAAATCGGTTACGCGGCTGGGGCGCAGGTACAACAAGGCGCAAGGTTGATGGCGATCGAGGAGCAATGATGGTACGGCGGTGGACGACAGTCGCTCTCGGTTTGAGCGTTCTCCTCCTTGGGACGGGGGGCGTCTGCGCCGAGGAGCCGGCCCCCGGTCACGCTTATTGGGGCGAGCCTTCGGTCGACGGCGGCAAATGCTGCAAGACGCTCGCGGAAGTGCGCGACAATATCGATCGCATCGATCGCGACCTGGTACGATTGATGGCGGAACGTGAGAAATATGTCGCGGAGGCAGGCCGTTTCAAAGCCAATCCTGCCGCTGTGAGCGCTCCCGCGCGCGTCGAGCAGGTCATCGAGAAGGTCAAGGGGATCGCCCGCGAGAACGGCCTGTCCGACGCCGTCGCCGAGCGCACTTTCCGCGCGATGATCGCCGGCTTCGAAGACTACGAACGGGACGTTTGGGCTAAAAAGAACGGCGCTGGCGGCGAAGCGTCCAAGCCGTGAGAGGGACGGTCCCGGAGTGGCCCTCAGGGCTCTGAGACCGTAAACCTTCGTTGAAATGGTAAAGCAGGGCGCCTTGGCGCGGATGGCGCCTTCGATGGCGCCTGGCGACCTCACATCGTCCTGCGATTTGGGGAGGCGCTTGCGCAATGAACGAATATGACCGCGTTCGCTATCCAAGCGTCGTCTTCGCCAAGACGCATCCGGCTGTCTTGAGCGCCTTTGCCGCTCTGTGCGGCAAACCTTTTGCGCCCGTCGAAACGGCGCGGGTCCTCGAAATTGGCTGCGGCGACGGCGTCAATCTCATCAACATGGCGCTGTGTGCGCCGCGCGCCGAATTCGTCGGCGTCGACCTCGCCGAGCAGCCGATCGCTCGCGCAAAAGAGATGGCGCAAGCGCTCGGCCTCGCCAATGCGGCGTTTCACGTTCAAGACATCACGACAATGGGCGATAAGTTTGGGCGCTTCGACTATATCATCGCTCATGGCGTCTATGCCTGGGTGCCTCCTGCGGTTGCCGACGCGTTGATCCGATTGATCGGCGCAATCCTCAGCGAAAACGGGCTCGCCTTTGTCAGTTACAATACATTTCCGGGCGCGCGCATGCGCCAAATCCTCCGCGACATGTTGCTCAGCGCAACGGACCTTATCGCTGACCCCGAGGAGAAGATCGACGCCGCTCGTTCGATTCTGAGCGACTTGGTGAAGAAATGGTCGGACGACAATCCGCTTCGTACCGCTCTTGGCGCCTTGGCGAAGTCCATGATCGAGAAGCCGCCGAACGCCTTGTATCATGACGAACTCTCGCAATATTACGAACCCAAGCTCCTCAGCGAGGCGGTGGCGGCGGCGCGCAACGCCGGCCTCGACTATCTTTGCGACACGCAAGTCGAGCTTTGCGCGGAAGCTTTCTTTCCCACCGAAAGATACGCCGCGGCGCAGGCCCACGCGCAAGGGGATTGGAGCCGCTTTGAGCAGATCGCCGATTTCAGCGAGATCAGGTTCTTCCGCAATTCGATTTTCTGCCGAGGCGGCGGCATTGACCGAAGGTTCGAACCGCAGCGCCTCAGCGGTCTCTTCGCCTATGGCGAATTGACGCCGCTGCCGCGCGATCCCCAAGCGCCGGACTCTTTCGGGTTCAAAACCGACAAGGGCGCCGAGATGACGACGAACAGCCCGAGATTGGCCGAATTGCTGACCAGGATCGGCGCGGCCTTTCCGGCCTGCGTCTCACTCGAGGAGACGGCCGAAGACCCCGATTACGCCACCTTTGTGATGCGTCTTTTCGTCAGTAAATGCATTCGCCTGAGGACGGCGCCGTTTTCCTTCACGGTAACGCCTGGCGAGCGTCCGCTCGCCAGTCCCCTGGTCCGTCTCCAGGCGGCGCGCGGCGATCGCATCGTGACGTCCATGCGCCATATCGCCGTGCTCTTCGAAGACCCGGCCGATCGGCGGCTGATGGCGCTCCTCGACGGTTCACGAACGCGCGAGGAGCTCGCGCGTGAGCTCGCAACCCGCGAGGACATGCCGCTCGAGGCCGCCGCGGCGCAGACCGCCAAAGCCATTGAAACCATGACGACCCTGGGCCTGATCGTCGCCTGATCGGCCTTGGCTCGCGACGGGCTTCATCCACAGGCGGGTCGCCGTCGAGGGTTCCGCACCGGCTCGGCCGGCGCCATAATCGCGGCATGACCCTGCATCTGATCAAGCTCTGCGTTGGCGCCGACTCCGTCGAGGACCTTCAGTCCTGGATCGACGAGCGCATAGCGCTGAAAAAGAAGCGTCGCGAGAAGCTCGAGCACAAGCACATCACCCGCATGGTTCCCAAGCGCGTCGAAGCGCTGCTCGACGGCGGCTCGCTCTATTGGGTGATCAAGGGCCAGATTGCGGCGCGCCAGATTTTGACCGATATCCGTCCTTTCGTCGACGGCGACGGGATCGGCCGGTGCGAACTCGTGCTCGAGCCGAACGCGCGCGCCGTTCTGCCGCGACCGTACCGGCCCTTCCAAGGCTGGCGTTACTTCGAGCCGAAGGACGCGCCGCCGGATCTGACGGCGCGCTCCGGCGATATCGCCCAAATGCCGGAGACGATGCGGCGTGAGTTGAGCGGGCTGGGGCTGTTGTGAACGGCTGCTCGAGATAATGAGAGCGTCGGCGGTGTAAGGTACTCCTCGCGTTAAAGGCTGGTTCATGAATATCGATGGGCAATGCCATTGCGGACGCGTCGTCTATAAGGCTGTTGTCGATCCTTCACGCGTTTCCGTCTGTCATTGTACGGATTGTCAATCGCTGACGGGTTCGGCATTTCGCGTAACAGTGCTAACGTCCCGTGACAATTTGGAAATAACGAGCGGCGAGCCCAAGCTCTACGCCAAAGTCGGCGACAATGGCCGCAAACGCCTCCAGTACTTTTGCCCGGAATGCGGGGCGCCGCTTTTTACGACCGGCGAGGGCGCCGACGGCGAGACATGGGGTATCCGCTGGGGCAGCATTCGCCAGCGAGACGGGCTTTCCCCGACGAAGCAAATTTGGCTGCGATCGGCCGCGCCGTGGATCGATACGCTCAATCGGGTCCCGGGCCGCGCAACCGACTAGGAGCCGCGACTTGGCTCATCGCGCCTCACAATGTGCTCATGCCGCCGTCGATGACGATCTCGCTGCCGACATTGAAGCCGCCGGCGTCTGAGACGAGGAACAATACAGCCTCGGCGACTTCCACGGGCCGGCCGCGGCGGCCCGCCGGGATTTGCGCGACAAGGCTCTCGATGTCCTTTTCTTTCATGCCAAGCTTGCCGTGCAGGGGCGTCGCGATCGGGCCGGCGCTGACTGCGTTGACGCGCACGCCGCGCCCGATCAATTCGCCGGACAAGGTACGAGCCATCGATAAAAGCCCTGCCTTGGTCGCCGAATAGATCGACGAATGCGGCATGCCGATATGAGCGTTGATCGAAGCGTTGAGGACGATCGAAGCGGGATTGTTCAAAATCGGCAAAAGCGCTTGCACGAGAAAGAACGGCCCTTTGAGGTTGATGGAGACCGAGCGATCGAAACCTGGCTCGTCCCACTGCGCGACGGGCCTAAATTCAGCAATGCCGGCGTTGAGGAAAACAGCGTCAAGCCGGCCAAAAGCCTTGGCGACAGCCTCGGCGAGGGCTGGTTGTCCATGAGCGTCGCCCGCGTCCGAAACGATAGCCAATACGTCCCCGCCGAGCGCCGTCTTCGCCGCCTCGACCGTGGCCGCCGAGCCGCCGGTGATCGCGACGCGCGCGCCTTCCGCCAGGAAGAGTTTCGCCGTCTCCAGGCCAATGCCGCTGGTGCCGCCCGTGATAAGGGCGCGTTTGCCTTCCAGCCTTTTCATGACGATGCCCCCCCTGCATTTCCTTGCAACGATCTCTCCTCGGACGAAACAATCTGTCGAGACAAGAACTTTATTAGGTCGTGTTCTCCACTTGATTGCGAGAGACGTCGAGGCCAAGTTCAATCATGGGCCAGAACGATAAGAACGCGCCGCTCGCCACCGGGTCCAGCAAAGCGGCGGGCGTTGACGCCTTCCTTGAAGCGGCGCGCAATGTCCCTGCGCCGCAAACCTCGACGCGCGGTCGCCTGATCTTCGCGCTCGACGCGACGATGAGCCGCCAGGCCATGTGGGATCTCGCGCAAGGTCTGCAGGCGCAGATGTTCAAAGTCGCCGCCGATCTCGGCGGCCTCGACGTACAGCTTGTCTATTATCGCGGTTTCAGCGAGTGCCGGGCATCGTCCTTCGTGTCGGGCGGGCAGGGGCTCGCCGCCTTGATGGCGAAGATCGACGTGCGCGGCGGGACGACCCAGATCGTCAAGGTCTTGCGTCATGCGGAAGCTGAGGCGCGGCGCGCCAAGGTCGGCGCGCTGGTCTTTGTCGGCGACGCTTTCGAAGAGGCGGCTCAGGCCGCCTATGCCGCGGCCGGCGACCTCGCCCTCGCCGGCGTCAAGGCGTTTATGTTTCAAGAAGGGGAAAATCCCATCGCTGCGGGCGTCTTCGCCGAGATCGCCCGCTTGACCGGCGGCGCCTACAGCGCCTTCGACGCTGGCGCGGCCCATCGGCTCGAAGCGCTCCTCCGCGCCGCCGCCGCTTACGCCGCTGGCGGCCGCAGCGCGCTGGAATTGCAGGCCGACAAGAGCGAGGCGGCCCGCTTGCTCTTGCGGCAGATGCGCTAGGCGCCGATATTCGATAGACTCAGCGCCATTGGCCGCGCGCCGCTTCAGGCGGCCTTAAACAGAAGTTTCGCTTGTCATGCCCGCCTTCATCGCCGGCCTTATCCTGCTCTATGTGCTGCTCTACGGGGTCAAGCAATTCTCTCGCTTGAGCCCCGCGGCGGCGGCGCGGCTGGTGCGGCAAGGCGGCGGCGCTCTCGGGCTTCTCGGCGCTTTGCTCCTTTTTCTGCGCGGCAGCATCGTGCTCGCCTCGCTTGTCGCCAGCGCGGCGCTGGGCTTCGCGGGCTGGCGCAACGCCGCCAGTCTCGGCGCGATGTTTCGCGGCGCTCCGCCTAAGAAAGGATCGAGCGCCCGCTCGGCCATGATCGAGATGCGGCTCGATCACACGACCGGCCAGATGACGGGATGGGTTCTTGCTGGTCCGTTCGAAGGGCAGTCGCTGGACATGTTGGCGCGGCCAGCCTGCCTCGAGCTTTATGCGGCCTGTTTGCGGGACGATCCCGACGGCGCCCGTCTGTTAGAGACGTATCTCGACCGCCGGTTTACCGGATGGCGAGAGGCAGCACAGGGTCAGGCCGACACGGGGCGTGCTCAATCTGGCGCTGGCGTCATGTCCGAGAAAGAAGCCTATGAGACCCTCGGCCTTGCGCATGGCGCGAGCGCGGAGGAGATCACGCGAGCGCATCGGGCTTTGATGAAGAAGCTCCATCCAGACCATGGAGGCGCGACGAGTCTTGCCGCCCGCGTCAATCAGGCCAAGGACGTGTTGCTCCGCAGACATTGAACAACTCCACTCAACGACAGCGCGCCAACCCTCTCAGTCGCGGGTAGCGAAACAGGAAAACCCAGTTCTCTTAAGAGATCGACAAGCCGTTTCGGCGGCGGTCTCGTCGAGGACGGCGAAACGCGCGCGATAAAGCGTGGCGTCGCCTTTTTGCACTTTCTCCGTGAACGGCTTGGCCAAGGCCAGCGACGAGCGGTTTTCGGCTTTGGCGCGATTGAGCATGGTGTTCGCCTTGTCCGCGTCGTCCGTTGCGGCGATCTGAACTTTCCATCCATCGTGATCGACGGGCCGCGCCTCTTCCGATTTGGCGATCCGGGTTTCTTCTGTGGGACGGGAGGCCTGGGTCATGGCCTGCTTCAACAGTGCTTCCGGCTTCACGCCTGAAGCGGCCTCTGGCGCGCGAACCATGCCTTCGGGGCCTTTGACCCAACCGAGCGAGGCGGGATCGGCGATCTTGCCGGTCGGCGTGTCTTTAGCGAGGACTTCCGGTTTGGCCGCAGGCGTCGGCGCGTGCAGCGGCAGAGCTGCGATAGGCGCGGGCGGCGCGGTCTCGACGGCGGCGACATGTATTATCGGCATAGGCTTCGCCGGCTGAACAGTCTCAATGGGGTGTGGCGTCAGGTTGATCGGAGCAGACGGTTGAGCCGCGTCAACGCGGGCTACGGCCGGCCGCGGCTGCGGGGCGGCGCGGTCGCCGTTCTCGTCGTCGTCGCCCTCAGCCTGCGATTCCGCCTCCATGTCGGCCTGCGCAATGCTGCGCGCCGGCGGCGTCGGGGTTGCAGCGCCGCGCCGCGCGGCCTGCGCGTCGGCGACATTGAACGGCTCAGGCGTGCTGGCTTCGGCGATCATCGGCGCGGTATGCGCCGTCGAAGCCTGCGCGTAATGTTGGAACAGGAGCTGCTCCATGAAAGCGTCGCGAGCGCCCGCCGAACGGCCTCCCATGACGACCGCGACCAGCGAGCGGCCGTCACGATGCATCGACGTCATGAGATTGAAGCCGGACGCATTGGTGTACCCGGTCTTGATCCCGTCAACGCCGTCGATGCGGCCCAGCAGATGGTTGTGATTGCCGATCGTCTGGCCCGCAAATTCAAACGAATGTGTCGAGAAGTAATGGAAGTAGCGCGGGAAACGCTCCTGTACGGCCTGCGCCAGGATGGTCAAATCGCGCGCCGTCGTGAGCTGGCGATCGTCGGGCAAACCGGAAGCGTTCACATAGGTCGTATGGGCCATGCCGAGCGCATGCGCTTTGCGGGTCATCATTTCAGCGAAGTTTTCCTCGTCGCCGCCGATTTTTTCAGCGACCGCGACGGCGATATCATTCGCCGAGCGCGTGACGATCGCCTTGATCGCGTCTTCAGTCGTTAGCGAGTCGCCTGGCTCCAAGCCGAGTTTCGATGGCGCCTGCGCGGCGGCATGAGCGGAGACTTCGATCGGCGTATCGAGCGTCATCCGGCCTTTATCGAGCTGCTCGAACAGCAAATAGAGCGTCATCACCTTCGTGATTGACGCAGGATGCCGGATCTCGTTCTCCGAGGCCGCATAAAGCGTTCGGCCGGTGTTGGCGTCCACGACCATCGCCGAAAAAGGCGGCGAATAGGCCGGCGCGCGAACCGCCCAGTAGCGACGAACATGGTGACGATAGTGGGCGACGTGATAGCGCTGCGCGTGATAGCCGGTATAACGCCAGCCGCGCGCCTCAACCGCGGAAGTCAGCGCGGCGTAAGCCAAAGCCGCAATACTAAGGCCGCCAAGGATCCGCCCAACGCGGCCTTTTGCGATCGTCCCAAGACCCAACGCCATGCAACCGCCTCACGCGCTACTACGGCGAAACGGGGGCGGCGATCAATTTGCCGCGACCGTTGCGCGATCCACACATTGCTAAAACCTATGCGGATGCGGTTACTCCGCCGTTAATGCGTCGACGAATAACTGCGCGATTGGGGCGCAAGCCGATGATGGGAAAGCGAAAAGTCTAATAAGGTAAACGCCGCTAAATATTGCCGTTGCGATTTGAATAAAGCACGCCGTGATCAAATCGTCGTCTAAACGGCCATTACTGCGGCGCCAAAGGATTGTGATGTTGCGACGCAAAAATTAACTTGACTTCTATTGTGCGGTGCAACTATTGAATGGTTAGCGTTCAACGCTTCAGCAAAACAAGCAGCTAAGTCCGCTGCAAGCGGCGATAGACGGAAAGGCCAACCATGTACGCGACACTTGAAGACTTCCACAAATTCAGCAAACAGCAATTTGACGCCGTAGCCGCTGTGGCTTCCTCGTTCTCCAAGGGCTTGCAGGAAATCGCCGCCGAGACGACTGAGTTCTCAAAGAAGGCGATTGCCGCCAATACCGATGTCGTCGAGAAGTTGCTTGGCGCGAAATCGCTCGACAGCGCGATTCAGATCCAGACCGAATTCGCCAAGACCAGCTACGAAGGCCTCGTCGCCGAAACCACCAAGATCGGCGAACTCTACGCCAAGCTCGCGAAAGAGGCTTTCAAGCCGCTCGAGACCGCTTACGCTGCCGCGCAGCCGAAGTAAGCCGAAAGCTCATTTCCTTTCTTTCAATACCGAATTTCGAACGCGCGTTTCATTGAGCGTTCGAGCGTTGCGTCCAAAGAGGCCCGGCTTTTGCTGGGCCTCTTTTTCATTTGATCGCCGTCGCCCACAGGAGGCACTGGCGTAGGGCTTGCAAGGCGCCTAAATTAACTCGATCATTCGACGCGTCGACGAATTAAGATCAGTCGACGGGCGGTGTGGCCGTTGGGTCGAGAGGGTTGCAGGTGGCTGCCGAAACCAATGTAGGCGCCGGACGTTTCAGGACGCGGATGGCGATGGTTGCGCGCTGGCTTTTTGCTTCACGGTATTCGGGACGGACTGTTGCTTGGCGCGCGCGCATAGCCCCCGTGGCGGCGCGCGAGCCACGAAGAGGCACTGAAGGACCGGGTTCCGGCGCGGCGGTGATCACCCGCACGCGCACCCAGACCAAGCGTCCGAATATGTACCGCGTGTTGTTGTTGAATGACGATTACACGCCGATGGAATTCGTCATCATGGTCCTGCAGAGCTACTTCAATAAAAACCCGGAGGAAGCGACGAGAATCATGCTCCACGTCCATCACAACGGCGTCGGAGAGTGCGGCGTTTTCACTTACGAAATCGCCGAGACCAAGGTCGCGCAAGTGATGGATCACGCCCGTAAGAATCAACATCCGCTTCAATGCATCATGGAAAAAAAGTGAAAGGCGCCTCATGCCCTCCTTCTCGCGCGCCCTAGAGAAGACGCTCCACCGGGCGCTCGCCCTCGCCAGCGAGCGCCGTCATGAATACGCGACGCTTGAACATCTCCTTCTCGCTCTGATCGACGACAGCGACGCCGCCGCCGTCATGCGAGCCTGCAACGTCGACTTGGAGGCGCTCCGCAAGACCGTCGTCCAATACATTGATACTGAGCTCGAAAACATCGTTGTTGAAGGGCATGAAGAAGCCAAGCCGACGGCTGGTTTCCAGCGCGTCGTCCAGCGCGCGGTCATCCATGTCCAGTCTTCCGGCCGCGATGAGGTGACCGGCGCCAATGTGCTGGTCGCGATTTTCGCCGAGCGCGAAACGCACGCCGCCTTCTTCCTGCAAGAACAGGACATGACCCGCTACGACGCGGTCAACTATATCAGCCACGGTATCGCCAAGCGGCCGGGCCTCTCCGACGCGTCGAGAACGCCGCGCGGCGTCGACGACGACCAGGAGTCGCGCGAGTCGAAAGAGGCGAAAGAGGGCCCCGAGAATAAAAAAAAGGAAGCAGCCTTAGAGGCTTACTGCGT
>JASLHV010000356.1 GCA_030153205.1 Roseiarcus sp.
CGTTAGGCGCGACGGGATTCCTGACCGATCATGATTCGATGTCCCCGGTGTGGACACCAACATCTCTGGCATACCATGGGGCGGTCTTGAGGTGGGTGCAAAATCAGAGCGCCGTCAGCTTGGAATTCAGCGTGCCGGGCGGCGACGACGGGCGGCGCGGAGAAGATGTTCTTCGAGGGCGAGGAAGTTTAAGCCGGCGCCTCGCGCCGAGCCTTCGTGCTAGCCGCGACTGATCGAGCGTCGTAGAAACCCTGAGGCACTGGCCGCAGGTTGGGGAGGGTGCTCAATGAAACGGCGGTTGGCGGCGATTCTGGTTGGCGATATCGTTGGCTTTTCCGGCCTGATGGAGGCCGACGAGGAGGGCACGGCTCGGAGTCTCGCGGGCTGCCGCCGTTCGATCGATGAAAAGATCGCCAAATGCGGCGGCCGCCTGTTCAAGGCGATGGGCGACGCGGTGCTCGTCGAGTTCGCGAGTCCGATCGAGGCTGTGCGTTGCGCCGTCGATATTCGAACCGGGCTAGCTTTGGCGGCGCTGACCGAGGAGCGCCCGTTCCGCATGCGCTTCGGCCTGCACCTCGCCGACGTTCTGGTCGAAGGCGATGATCTGATCGGTGACGGCGTCAATCTCGCGGCGCGCATTCAGCAGGCCGCCGAGGCCAATGCGATCGACGTCAGCGGTGCGCTTTTCGAGCAGATTCGCCGGACTTCGCCGTTCGCCTTTGACGACCGCGGGGAGCAGACTTTCAAAAACATCGTTGAACCGATCCGCGTTTATCGCCTACGCGGCGAGAGGGATCGAACCGCTTACCAGATCGCCTCGACCCAACCCAGGCCGGTCAGGCCGAAACGGGCCTACTCCCTCGCCGTCATGCCATTCGAGGTTTCCTCCGGCGACAAAGATCAAAAATATCTCGCCGATGGTCTCTCCGAAGAGCTCATTTTCGAGCTCGGCCGGTTCAAGAAACTCTTCATTAGTTCGCGTACGGCGACACGTGCGTTGGAGACGTCAGCCGCCGATCCGCAGACTGTGGGCGAAAAACTCGGCGTGCGATACGTACTCAACGGCGCAATCCGCCAGATCGGGACGCGGATTCGTATGAATCTGTCGCTTTCCGAGACCGAGGCCGGCGTTGTCGTCTGGAGCGACCGGCGCGATGAGCACTTGGAAGCCTTGATCGACCACATGGACGATCTGGTCTCACGGATCGCTGCAACCGTCTTGGGCCGCATTGAGGAAAGCGACATGGCGAGCGCGCGTAGACTCAAGCCCGAGTCGATGACCGCGTACGATTTTCACCTGCGTGGACTTGATCGCCACAGGCTCGGCGGCGTACTCGATGAAAACTATCGAGAGGCTGCGCGTTGGTTCGAGCGCGCCATGGAGGCGGACCCTGACTTTGCCCGACCTCTCGCCATGTCGGTCTGCGCGCTCTCGGGGCTTCCGGGGTTCGATCTGGACGATGCTGAGCGGCGTATCCAACGCGCCCTTGAGCTCGACCCCAATGAACCGGACGCGAACCGGATCATGGGGGTAATTCGCATGTACCGCGGCGACTTCGACGCAGCGCGCAAACATGTCGAAAAGGCGATGGAACTTAGCCCATCGGACGCCTACATAAAGGGCCGCGCCAGCGCGTTCTACATCTATTCCGGCGAGTCGGAACGGGCGCTGAGATTGCTCGACGAGGCCGCCGAACTCGATCCTTTCTTGCCGGTCTGGTGCGTCGAGGAACGCGTGGCGGCGCTATACGCCCTCGCGCGATATCGCGAGTCGATCGAGGCGTCGCTGCAATTGCCGTTTCAGACCAGGCGATCGCGTTTGTTTCGAGCCGCCGCTCACGTGGCGCTGGGCGAAATGGACCAAGCGTCTAAAGTCGTCGCCGAGGCCATTGCTAGCGCGCCGGGGCTGACCTCGAAATTTGTCGAGGAGCAAGAGCACTATCGCGACCGCGCCGTTACGGAAGCCCTGATGGATAGCCTGATCCGGGCGGGGCTGCCAATAGAGGCGAGCACGGCACGATAGTCGGCCGCCCCAGACGATGGGACTTCGATGCTTTCGCAACAGCATCCTATTGATTTTGCCGAGGAAATTTTATTTCGATGGTGCTGCCAGAGAGGATTGAACTCTCGACCTCTCCCTTACCAAGGGAGTGCTCTACCACTGAGCTACGGCAGCATCCGTCTCGGCCGGCCGAATACGCGGGGCGGCCTAAGGGGTCAAGAACGCGGGGCCTTGTGCCACAGGGCCGGGCGCGAGGCAAGGATCGGCATCACGCCGCGCCGAGCCGCAGCAAATCCTGCAGGTGGACAATTCCGGCCACCCGCCGGTCCTCGTCGATCACGGGCAGGACGAGGATTTTCTTCTCGCTGAGGAGGCTCAGCGCCTCGGCGGCGAGCGCATCCGGATCGATGGCCTGGGGCGAGCGGGTCATGATGTCGGCGACCGCCGCCTCCATCAAATTCGAGGGCATGCCGCGGCGAAGGTCGCCGTCGGTAATGATGCCGGCGAGGCGCCCTTCCTCATCAACGACACAGACGCAGCCGAGCCGTTTTTGCGAGATTTCGACCACCGCCTCAGCCATCCGCGCGGTGCGGCCGACGCGCGGGATGGCGTCGCCTTTATGCATGACGTCGCGGATGAGGGTGAGCCGCGCGCCGAGCTTGCCGCCGGGATGGAAAACCCCGAAGTCGGTCGCCGTAAAGCCTTTGACTTCGAGCAAGGCCATGGCCAGCGCGTCGCCGAGCACGAGCTGCATCGTCGTCGAGGTTGTCGGCGCAAGCCCATGCGGGCAGGCCTCCTGCGCGTCGGGCAAAATCAGGCGGATGTCGGCCTCGCGCCCGAGCGTCGATTCGGCATTGGAGGTCACTGCGATCAGCGCAATCCGATAGCGCCGCGTATAGGTGATGATCGCGGCGAGCTCCGCCGTCTCGCCGGACCAGGAAAAACAGAGAACGACATCGCCGGCCTGGATCATGCCGAGGTCGCCATGGCTCGCCTCGGCGGGGTGAACGAAATTCGCCGGCCGGCCCGTGGAGGCGAAAGTCGCGGCGATCTTGCGAGCGATATGGCCCGCCTTGCCCATGCCGCTGACGATGACCCGGCCCGGCGCCTCGGCAAGGACGCGCACCGCCTCTTCGAAGGCTGCGCCCAGCGCGCCCTCTTCGGCGCGGCCAAGCGCCTCCTCGAGCGCAAAAAGCCCCTGGCGTTCAATCTGGACGGCGCGAAGCGCGGCTTTCCTGTGCGAGGTCAGGGCGAGCATGCTTTGGCTCTTAACACCGCCAGCGCCGCATTGCATCCCGGCGGCGATTTTCATCCACCGAGCCGCGGCGCGCTGATGGTTAAGCCCACATTAACCATGCCGGCATAACGGTAAATCCAGCATTCGCGCGGGCGTCATTGGGCCGCGCCTTGAAGGATTGCCGTGACGTCGCGCAAAACGCCGCCCTGGCGCGCTTGGCGCCCTCTCGTCGCAGCGTTGGCGCTTTCGCCCGTCTTCGCCGCCGGCGCGCTTCATGCGCAGGAGGCCAATCCGCCGGCCCTGGGGCTTCGCAACGATTTGACCGAGGCGACGCCCGGCGCCGACGCTGCGCCAACGCCGTCTTCCACGGACGATGCGAACGCGCCTGACAAAGACGACGCCAAGACGAAAAAGCCGAAACCCGTCAAGCCGATCCTGGACAACAAGGACCAATCCCAGAAGGTCAATCGCGTCAGACCGCGGACGGACCGTCTGCCCAATTTGGAGCCCAAGGCCGCTCGTCTTGGCCTGCGCGGCGGTCCGGCTTTGCCCGATCCGAACCTGATCCCCTCGCCGACAACCGCCGCCTTGCCGCCGCCGCCGCCAAGGCACAGGCCGAAGCCCGATGAAAATCCTTTTGACCCGACGGGCGTGATGGTCGGCGACCTGCGCCTTACGCCTTATGTCGAAGAGGATCTTGGTTACAGCACCAATCCGAACTTCATATCAGGTACGACAAAGGGCTCGCTCTTCGAGACGACCGACATCGGCCTCGGCTTGCAATCGGATTGGGCGCGGAACGATCTGCACGCGGCGCTGCATGGCGCCTACACGGATTACTTCTCCTTCCAACAAGCCAATGCGCCCAACGCTTCCGGCTCGATCGACGGGCGCCTCGACGTCACCCATGATCTATCCGTCGACGCGGAAGGCCGCTTCCAACTCGCGACGCAATTGCCCGGCTCCGTCTCCCTGCCGACCGGCGTCGTGTTAGGAACGAACCAGCGGCCGCTTTGGGAGACTTTCGGCGCGACGCTCGGCGGCACGCAGAAATTCGGCGACTTCTCCGTCTCGCTGCATGGCTTGGTCGATCGCACCACGTACCAAAACGCGACATTGGCCGACGGGTCGATCGACAATCTCGCCAGCGACGATTTCACCGACTGGGGTTTGAAGGGACGCCTCGCCTATCAGATCAGCCCGATCGTCACGCCCTTTGTCGAAAGCGAAGTCGATACGCGGCGCTACGACGATATGGTCGACGCCAACGGCTATGCGCGCACCTCTAACGGCGTCCTCGCCCGCGGCGGCGTCACCTTGGCCTTGAGCAATCAGCTCACCGGCGAAATCAGCGGCGGCTACGGCGAGCGCCACTATCAAGACGCGCGCCTGCCGATGCTGGCGGCGCCGCTCTTCGACGCTTCGATTGTTTGGTCGGCGACGGCGCTGACCAAGGTGAGTTTGAAGGCGACGAGCTCCCTCTCGGATACGACGCTCGCCGCCTCTTCAGGCGCCGTTTCGCGCACCTATTCAATCGACATCTCGCATGCGCTTCGCCGCTATCTCACGCTCGATGCGAGCGCGAGCATCGAGAAAGACGATTTCGTCGGCATCACGCAGGACGATACGATCACCAATCTCGCACTCAAAGTCGACTACAACATCACGCGGGACATCATGCTGCGCGGCAGCGTCAGCCGTCAGCAATTTACCTCGAACGTGCCGAATTCGAACTATACCGCCGATATTTTCATGCTCGGTTTGAAGCTGCAGAGATGACTTCGGCCAATCCGCGCGGTCTTCGCGCGGCGGCCTTCACCTAAGCCGTGCGTGGGCGAGGGTGGCCCGAAGGGCCGGATGAGGGTGAGCGCCGCGGTACGTAATTTTCACCCCAAAAGCTTCTTGATCTCCGCTCGCAGCGACGGCGCCAGATCTTCGCGCGCGAGGGCGAAGGCGATGTTGGCGGTGAGGAAACCGAGCTTCGAGCCGGTGTCGTACGTTCGTCCATCGAAACGAACGCCGTGGAATTTCTGACCTTTGCTCAGAGCGATCATGCCGTCGGTGAGCTGGATTTCGCCGCCCGCGCCTTTCTCCACCTTCTCCAGAATCGAGAATATTTCCGGCTGCAAGATATAGCGCCCGGAGATGATCAGGTTGGATGGCGCGGTTCCCTGCTTCGGCTTTTCGACCATTCCTTTGATTTCGAAGGAATGGCCGTAGTCGGCGCCGACGGCGACGATTCCGTATTGATGAGTTTCTTCGGACGGAACCTCTTCGACGGCGATGATATTGCCGCCATGGCGGCGATAGGCGTCGAGACATTGGGCGAGGCAACGGCTTTCGCGGCCGCCGCTCATCGTGATCATGTCCGGCAAGAGAACCGCGAAAGGTTCATCGCCGACGATTTCCCGCGCGCACCAGACCGCATGGCCGAGGCCGAGCGGCGCCTGTTGCCGCGTGAAGCTGGTCGCCCCGGCCGCCGGCAAGTCGGCGAGCAGCGCGTCGAATTCCTTTTGCTTGCCGCGCTTCTTCAGCGTGTCGTCCAGTTCGTAGGCGATATCGAAATGGTCTTCGATCACCGCCTTGTTGCGGCCGGTGACGAAGATGAAATGCTCGATCCCCGCTTCACGCGCCTCATCGACGACATGCTGAAGCACGGGTCGGTCGACGACCGTGAGCATTTCCTTGGGCATAGCCTTGGTCGCGGGCAAAAACCGCGTGCCGAGACCGGCGACGGGAAGAACGGCTTTACGGACAGGTTTGCTCATTGTTTGGCTCGTTCCTCCGTCAGGATTTAGATCGTCGTGGTGACGCGCTTTTAGCAATTTCGCTTTATCCACGCACGTGCTCTAGGGATCAATTGACGCGGCGCGGGCCTTTCGCGGCTGAGGAAGATTTATGGCGGTTCTGGTTACCGGCGGCGCCGGCTATATCGGCGGACATATGGCGTTGGCGCTCATCGATGCCGGCGAAAAGCCGATCGTGGTTGATAATTTGTCGACTGGCTTCGCCTGGGCTGTGCCGCAAGAGGCGACATTGGTCGTCGGCGATTTCGGCGACCAGGCGCTGATCGCGCGCCTGATCGAGGAGCATGAAATCGACGCCATCGCCCATTTCGCGGCGAAAATCGTCGTCCCGGAATCGGTCGCCGATCCGCTCGGCTATTATCTGAATAACGTCGCCAATGCGCGGAACTTGATCGAGACGGCGGTGAAAGGCGGGGTTCGCCAATTCATTTTTTCCTCCACCGCTGCGGTCTATGGCGAAACCGGCGTGGAGCCGGTCGGCGAGGATACGCCGCTCGCGCCCGTCTCGCCCTATGGCCGCTCCAAGCTCATGGTCGAATGGATGCTTGCCGATGCCGGCAAGGCGCATGACTTGCGCTCAATCGTATTGCGTTACTTCAATGTCGCCGGCGCCGACCCGAAAGGGCGCCTCGGGCAATCGAGCCCGATGGCGACCCATTTGATCAAACGCGCGGTGCAAACCTCGCTCGGCCGTCACAAGAGCATGGACATCTTCGGCCTCGATTATCCGACGCAAGACGGCTCCTGCTTGCGCGATTACATCCAAGTCTCTGACCTCATCGACGCGCATATGGCGGCGCTCAAACATTTGCGCGAGGGCGGCGAGAGCCAGACCTTCAATTGCGGCTATGGCCGCGGCTATTCGGTTCTGGAAGTCGTCGACGTGGTCAAGCGCGTGTCCGGCGTCGACTTCAAGGTCAATTTCGCCGGTCGTCGCGCTGGCGACCCGGCGGCAATCGTCGCTAAAGCCGATCGCATCCGCTCAGAGCTCGGCTGGCGGCCGCAGCGCGACGACCTCTCAGAAATCGTCCGGCAGGCGCTCGATTGGGAGCGTCGTCTGCACAATCTTCAGCCTTCCTAATCGCGCCTGGCCAAGGGATTTCGGCCGCTCGGCGCCTGAAAATCAGGCGCCGTGGCGCAACGTTCCCCTTCGACCATGAGCGGCGTTTTGACGCCTGAGCCGGAGCGCCTAATCCTGATGCGCGCTACGAAAAGCTTAGATAGAACGGTCTTGACGCGTCGGGGGTGCGATGGAAGATGCTGAAAAACCACGCGTTAGGGAGAACGCCATGCCCGCACTCGGGCGAGCGGAATGAGTGACGATTATATCCTTGTCACAGAAGGGCTGACCAAAGAGTTCGGCGGCTTCTCAGCCGTCAAGAATGTCAGTCTCAAAGTGCGTCGCGGCTCCATTCACGCCCTGATCGGGCCGAATGGCGCTGGCAAGACCACGTGCTTCAATATGCTGACCAAGTTTCTCAACCCGACCGGTGGGCGGATCGTCTATGACGGTCGCGACATCACCGCGACCAAGCCGGCGGATGTCGCGCGCCTCGGCCTCGTTCGCTCCTTTCAGATTTCGGCAGTCTTTCCGCATTTGACGGCGCTCGAAAACGTACGGATCGCGCTGCAGCGCAAGCGGGGGGATTCTTTCGATTTCTGGCGCTCCAAAAGCGTCCTCAATCGCCTGAACGACCGTGCGCGCGCTTTGCTCGCCGATGTCGGCCTCTCCGAATTCGCCAATACGATCGCCGTCGAAATGTCCTATGGGCGTAAGCGCGCGCTGGAGATTGCGACGACGCTGGCGCTGGAGCCGCAAGTTCTGCTTCTCGACGAACCCATGGCGGGCATGGGACATGAGGACGTCGATCGCATCGCCGCGCTGATCAAGCGTGTCGCCGCGGACCGCACGGTTCTGATGGTGGAGCATAATCTCCAGGTCGTCTCGCATCTATCGGACGTCATCACCGTCCTCACGCGCGGTCAGGTCCTGGCGGAGGGCGACTACGCCGCCGTCTCCAGCAATCCGGAAGTACGGCAGGCCTATATGGGGGTCGGTCATGGCTGAGGCCGCCCTTGCCGAACCGGGAGCGACGAGCGCTTCGCTCGAGGCTTTGCTGACCGTCTCGGCTCTCGAAGCATGGTACGGAGAATCTCATATTCTCCATGGCGTTAATTTCGACGTCAGACCGGGCGAAGTCGTAACTCTGCTGGGGCGCAACGGCGCCGGCAAGACCACGACGCTGAAATCGATTATGGGCATCGTCGGCAAGCGGCGCGGCTCGGTCCGCTACAAGGCCCGCGAGACGATCGACTTATCCTCCGACCGTATCGCCAGGCTGGGCGTCGCGCTCTGTCCGGAGGAGCGCGGCATATTCGCGAGCCTCAGCGTTCAGGAAAACCTGATGCTGCCGCCGCGTGTCGCTCCAACCGGAGGCCTCGATCTCGAACGTATTTTCGCGCTCTTTCCCAATCTGAAGGAGAGGCTGAAAGGCCCCGGCGGCAAGCTTTCCGGCGGCGAACAGCAGATGCTGGCGATCGCGCGCATCCTGCGCACCGGCGCGCAGCTTCTCATGCTCGACGAACCGACTGAGGGACTCGCGCCGGTGATCATCGAACAGATCGGCCGCACCATCGCGGAAATAAAAAAGGCCGGTTTCACGATCCTGCTCGTCGAGCAAAATTTCCGTTTCGCCTCGACCGTGGCCGACCGCTATTTCGTGATGGAGCACGGTCGCATCATCGATGCATTCCTGAACAGTGAATTGTCTGCGAATATGGGAAAGCTTCACGAATATCTCGGCGTCTGAGCCGGGCGGAATTTTCAGGGAGGATCGTCAAGATGAAGTCGAGTATCGCCTATGCCCTGCTGGCCGGCGTCCTGTTATCGAGCGCTGCGTACGCCGATGACAAGGTCGTCAAGATCGGCGCTATGAGCGATCTGTCCAGCCTTTATGCGGACGACGGTGGACCGGGTTCGACCCTGGCGGCGCAAATGGCCGTTGAGGATAGCGGCCTGACCAAGAAGGGTTGGACGATCGATGTTCTGCCCGCCGATCATCAGAACAAGCCGGACGTCGGCGCCGGCATCGCGCGCAAGTGGTTCGACGAAGCTAAGGTCGACGTCATCGTCGACGTGCCGAATTCGGGCGTCGCGCTGGCTGTCAACCAAGTGGTCAAGGAGAAAAACGGCGTCTTCTTGAATTCGGGCGCGGCGACATCGGATCTCACCGGCAAGGCGTGCACGCCGAATACGATCCATTGGACCTACGACACCTATTCTCTCGCCAACGGCACCGGCAAAGCGGTCGTCAAGGCAGGCGGCGATACTTGGTTCTTCCTTACCGCGGACTACGCCTTCGGCCATGCGCTGCAGCACGACGTGACCGCGGTGGTCGAGGCCAATGGCGGCAAAGTCCTCGGCAGCGTCAACGTTCCGCTCAACACCTCGGATTTCTCTTCCTATCTGCTGCAGGCGCAGAACTCCAAGGCTAAGGTCATTGGCCTCGCCAATGCAGGCGGCGACACGACGAATTCGATCAAGCAGGCGCATGAATTCGGCATCGTCGCTGGCGGCCAAAAGCTCGCGGGTTTGCTTCTCTTCGTAGCGGACGTCCACGCGCTTGGTCTTGAGGTGGCGCAGGGCCTGCAACTCACCTCCGCTTTCTACTGGGACCTGAACGACGACACACGCGGCTTTTCGAAGCGGTTTTCAGAACGGATGAAAACCCATGCCGAGCCGACAATGATTCAAGCCGGCGTCTATTCTTCGGTGTTGAATTATCTGAAGGCGTTGGAGGCGATGGGCGGCAATCCGCATGACGGCGCAAAGGTCGTCGCGAAGATGAAGGAAATGCCGACAGACGATCCAATCTTCGGCAAGGGCTCGATCCGGGCAGACGGCCGCGTGATTCATCCGATGTATCTCTTCGAGGTCAAGACGCCTGCCGAATCGAAATATGCGTGGGACTATTACAAACTCATCGCGACGATTCCGGCCGACGAGGCGTTCCGGCCTCTCTCCGAGAGCGCCTGCCCACTGGTGAAGAAATAGGAAGCTTAGGCCGCTGTTCTCGTGAAGAACGGCGGCTTCGTCTTGGGAGACGTTCGATGAAAAGCAAAATCGCAGTCGCCTTGGTCGCGGGCCTTATGACGACGGCCGCTTGGGCCGACGACAAAATCGTCAAGATCGGCAATATGGACGATTTGTCGAGCCTCTATTCCGATATCGGCGGTCATGGCTCGACGGTCGCGGCGCAAATGGCCGTCGAGGACAGCGGCCTGACCAAAAAGGGATGGACCATCGACGTGGTCGAGGCCGACCATCAGAACAAACCGGATATCGCCACCGGCATCGCTCGCAAATGGTTCGACGAGGATAAGGTCGATGTCATCGTCAGCCTCGACAATTCGGGCACGGCGCTCGCCGTGTCGCAGGTCGGCAAGGAGAAGAACCGGGTCGTCATTCCGACGGGCGCGGCGACTTCGGAGCTGACCAATAAGGCGTGTAACGCCAACACGATCCACTGGGCGTACGACACCTATGCGCTCGCCAACGGTACCGCAAAGACGATCGTCAAGCAGGGCGGCGACAGTTGGTTCTTCATCACCGCCGATTACGCGTTCGGCCATACGCTGCAGGCCGATACGACCGCGATCGTCGAGGCCAACGGCGGCAAAGTGGCCGGCAGCGTCAATGCGCCGATCAATACGCCGGATTTCTCCTCGTTTCTTCTGCAGGCGCAGAGCTCGAAGGCGAAGATCGTCGCGCTCGCCAATGCCGGCGGCGACACGACCAATTCGATCAAGCAGGCGCACGAATTCGGGCTGACCGCCGGCGGCCAAAGCTTGGCGGCTTTGCTGCTCTTCATCACCGACGTCCACGCGCTCGGCCTCGAGGTCGCGCAGGGCCTGACCCTCACCTCGACCTTTTACTGGGACTTGAACGACGATACGCGCGGCTTTTCGAAGCGCTTTGGCGAGCGGATGAAGAACCACGCCATGCCGACGATGACCCAGGCGGGCGTCTACTCCGGGGTCTTGCACTATCTCAAGGCTCTCGATGCGCTTGGCGGCAATCCGCATGACGGCGTCAAGGTCGTCGCCAAAATGAAGGAAATGCCGACGGACGACCCGGCTTTCGGCAAAGGTACGATCCGCGAGGATGGGCGCAAGATTCATCCAGCCTATGTCTTCCAGGTCAAAACGCCGGCGGAATCGAAATATCCATGGGATTATTACAAGCTGCTGGCGACGATACCGGCAGACCAGGCGTTCCGCCCTCTGGCGCAAAGCGCCTGTCCATTGGTCAAGAAGTAGAAGAATCGCCCTCCCTCGCGGAGGGCGATTCATATTGAAGGCGTCGAGGGGATGTTCGCAATCCTAGGCATATCGCCGCAGGCCCTGTTCGGGCAATTGCTTCTCGGCCTGATCAACGGCGCGTTCTATGCGCTGTTGAGCCTGGGGCTTGCGGTGATCTTCGGCATGCTGAATATCGTCAATTTCGCCCATGGCGCGCTTTATATGATGGGCGCGTTTTGCGCCTATTTTCTTTTGAACCTCGCCGGACTCAATTATTGGTGGGCGCTGATCCTCACGCCTTTGATCATGGGAGTCTTCGGGGCCTTGGTCGAACGTCTGCTCCTCAAACGGATCGCCGGACTCGATCATCTTTACGGCCTTCTACTGACCTTCGGTCTTGCGCTCATCATCCAAGGCCTTTTCCAAAATTATTTCGGCTCGTCCGGCCTTCCCTATGCGATCCCGGCGGCGCTCTCGGGGGGACGTAATCTCGGCTTCATGTTCCTGCCGAATTATCGCGCGTGGGTCATCGTCTTCTCGCTGGTCATATGCCTCGCCACTTGGTTCATTATCGAGAAGACGAGGCTCGGCGCCTATTTGCGCGCAGCGACCGAGAATCCTTCGCTCGTACGCGCCTTCGGCGTCAACGTTCCGCGCATGATCACGCTGACTTACGGCTTCGGCGTCGCCTTGGCGGCGCTTGCCGGCGTTCTCGCCGCCCCGATCAATCAGGTGCGTCCGCTGATGGGCGCCGATTTCATCATCGTCGTTTTCGCCGTCGTCGTCATCGGCGGCATGGGATCGATCATGGGCTCGATCGTCACTGGTTTCATGCTCGGCGTCATCGAAGGGCTGACGAAAGTATTCTACCCCGAGGCCTCGAACACGGTCGTCTTCGTGATCATGGCGATCGTGCTTCTGATCAAACCCGCCGGCCTCTTTGGGAGGGCGCCATGAGTCTCGGCGCACCCTCCGTGGCGACCGAAGCAGCGGAGACCGGCCATCCCGCGCGCGACGAAGCCATCGCTTTCGTCATTATGACCGGGCTCTTCATCCTTGCGCCGCTCGTCGTCTACCCGTTTTTCATGATGCAGGCGTTGTGTTTCGCGCTCTTCGCCTGCGCTTTCAATCTTCTCATCGGCTATGTCGGGCTTCTCTCCTTCGGTCATGCAATGTTCCTCGGGACAGCCGGCTATCTCAGCGCCCATGCAGCGAGAGTCTGGGGCCTGACGCCCGAGTTTTGCATTCTCTTTGGCGTTGCCGGCTCGGCGGCGCTGGGCCTCGTGACGGGCGTACTGGCGATCCGCCGGCAAGGCATATATTTTGCGATGATCACGCTCGCGCTTTCGCAGATGATCTATTTCTTCTGCATCGAAGCGCCTTTCACCCATGGTGAAGACGGAATCCAAGGCGTGCCGCAAGGGACGTTCCTCGGCTTTATTTCCCTCTCCAATCCATGGGCGCTCTACTATACTGTGCTCGCGATCTTCCTTTTCGGCTTTTTCGTCATTTATCGAATGATCAATTCGCCCTTTGGCGAAGTGTTGAAGGCCATTCGTGAAAACGAACCACGCGCTATCTCGCTCGGCTATCGCGTCGATCATTATAAGCTGGCCGCTTTTATCCTTTCCGCCGCGCTTTGCGGCCTTGCGGGCGGAACCAAGGCCATCGTCGCGCAAAACGCGTCGCTCACCGATGTCCATTATTCAATGTCGGGCGAGGTCGTGCTGATGACTTTGCTCGGCGGCATGGGCACGATTTATGGTCCGGTCGTCGGCGCCGTCATTCTCGTTGCGATGCAGAATTATCTCGCCCAATATGGCCAATGGGTGACCGTGATTCAGGGCGCGATATTCGTAATTTGCGTCCTCTTGTTCCGCCGCGGAATCGTCGGCGAGATTGCCCATTATTTCCGACTGTCGCTTTGAGCGGCGAGAATCTTGAACCTCATGCTGATCCGCGACGCCGCCAAGGACGATCTGCCACAGATTCTCGCGATCTATAACGACGTCGTCGCGACATCAACGGCGGTCTATGCTGATCGGCCGGCGACGCTCGAGGAGCGCACGCAATGGTTCGAGGCGCGCGAGGCGCGCTCCTATCCGGTGCTGGTTGCCGTCGAGGGCGATCGCGTGCTCGGCTTTTCGTCCTTCGGCGATTGGCGCGGCGCATGGTCGGGCTACCGTCACACCGTCGAGCATTCCGTGCATGTGGCCGCAAAGAGCCGCGGCGGCGGGATTGGCGGACGACTCGTCGAAGCTTTATTTCCGCTCGCCGCCGCGATGAACATGCATGTGATGATCGGCGGGATTGACGCGGCCAATCAGGGCTCGCTGCGCTTCCACGAGCGGCTCGGCTTTCAACGCGTCGCCCATTTCAGGCAGGTCGGCCACAAATTCGGCCGCTGGCTCGACTTGGTGTTCGTGCAAAGATTCTTGGACGAGCCGGGAAGCGCGAGGTAAGGCGGCCCTATGCGGAGCGTTGTTTCTCCGCTTCGTCCTTACCGAAGCGTTTTATTAAAAGCCTCTACCGCGTCGTTGGTTGACCAGCCCCCGCGGCGTCGCGCGGCGCGGCGAGCGTCCAGGACTCATCGGGCGCCGCCGCTTGCGGCCGCAACCCGATCAAATGACAAATCGCGAAGACGAGGTCGGCGCGGTTCATCGTATAGAAATGAAGGTCGCGCACGCCGCGGTCGATGAGGTCGACGACTTGCTCGGCGCAGACGGCCGCCGCAACGAGACGACGCGTGACGAGATCGTCATCGAGCCCCTCGAAACGATCGGCGAGCCAGGCCGGCACGCTGGCGCCGGCGCGTTTAGCGAAGCCGGCGGTCTGTTTGAAATTCTGCACCGGCACAATGCCAGGCACGATCGGAATATTGATCCCCGCCGCCGCCGCGACATCGAGAAAGCGCAAGTACGTTCCATTGTCGAAGAAGAATTGCGTAATCGCGCGATCCGCGCCGGCGTCGACCTTGCGCTTCAAAATCTCGATATCATGCAAAAGGTTCGGGCTCTGCGGATGTTTCTCGGGATAGGCGGCGACCGAAACTTGAAAATCGCCGACCGACTTCAGACTGGCGACAAGCGCGTCGGTCGTCTGATAGCCATCTGGATGCGGTTGGTACGGCGCGCCAGCGCCGGTCGGCGGGTCGCCTCGCAAGGCGACGACATGGCGCACGCCGGCGGCGCGATAATCGCGGATCACTTCGTCAATGGCGGCGCGGCTGGCGCCGACGCAAGTCAAATGCGCGGCGGGCTGCAAAGTCGTTTCTTCGACGATACGCGCGACCGTCGCGTGCGTTCGCTCACGCGTCGAGCCGCCGGCGCCGTAGGTGACGGAAACGAAGCTTGGCGCCAAAGGCGCGAGCCTTGTGACCGCCTCCCAAAGCGTCGCCTCCATTTCGGCGGTCTTGGGCGGGAAAAATTCGAAGGAGACGCGAATCGGTTGTCCGGAGCGGCTCAGACGCGGCGGGCTATGCAGCATGTCAGGCGATCTCCCTAACCTGGATCGGCGGCGCGTCGGCGATCACGCGCGGATCCTTGGCGAGCCAAATGGCGACGGTGAGTTTGCCGGCCTCGCCGGCGGCAGGCGGAATATCCCGCTTGGCCCCGATGTCGAGCCCGGCCTCCGTCAAGAATCCCTCGACCTCTGGCGTCGTAAAGCCGAGGCGGCGATGTGCAAAATCCTCGCGCAGGAACTCTTCCTCATGTGGGGCGAAATCCACGACGACGAGGCGGCCGCCCGGCCGCAAAGCCCGCGCCGCTTCGGCGAGGGCGCGCGCCGGATCGTCAAGGAAGTGAAGCACTTGATGAATGACCACAAGATCATAAGCGCCCCGTTCGACGGGAGGCGCGTAAATGTCGCCTTGGCGCAATTGGACATTGCGTAAGCCGGTTTGGTCGATCCGCGAACGCGCAAGCGCCAACATCGCCGGGCTTTGATCGACGCCGACCGCCCGCTGCGCCAAAGGCGCAAAGAGCTCGAGCATGCGGCCGGTGCCCGTGCCAAGATCGAGCAAAGCGCGGATCGGCTTATCGCCAATGAGGCTCGTCAAGGCAGATTCGACCCGTTCTTCCGAGGCGTGCAAAGCGCGAATACGATCCCAATCCATCGCCATCTGCGCAAAATAAGCTGCGGCCTGTCGCCGGCGGCTCTCCCGGGTCATGTCCAATCGCGCCCGGTCGGCGGCGATGAATGGATCAACGGGGTCAACGCGGGCGACAATGTCGCGCGCCAAAGCGACGCCGGCGCCCGTTTCGCCAAGACGAAAAAAAGCCCAGGCGCCCTCACGCCGGCGTTCGGCGAGGCCTGCTTCGGTGAGCAGCTTGAGGTGCCGAGAAACACGCGGCTGCGACTGGCCGAGAATGGCGACCAGCTCCGTTACGGTCAGCTCGGCTTCGGCCAGGAGGCACAAGAGCCGGAGCCGCGTCACTTCCCCCGCAGCCTCGAGGCCCGCGAGGAGGTCTTGCAGGCGAGCCCTGGATCGCGGTTCGTTAGGCGTCTCTTTAGACATAAAGATATCTTTATATCCAATTCGCCGTTACGGCAAGAGGCCCGCAATCTAAAATTCGGCGACAGGGCTCTGGCGGCTGAGAAGAACAATCGCGCAGGCGCCCCGGCATTCGGTCGCGACACCCGCAGCCACAGCCCGAGCCGCCGCCTCAACATCGCCGAAACCGTTCGATTGAACGGTCAGAACAGCATTCCTTGTTTCGGTCGTCACCACGGTCCGCGCATCCTGACGCCAATTCCAGCGCCGGCACAGAACGTGACGCGAATCCGCATAGACGACCTCGCCATCCTTCGGCGGATCGTTCGGATCATCGCCAGGCTCGGCGCTCATATCGACGAACGTGTCGCCGACGTGCGCAAAACGAAAAGCAAGATCGCCCAGAGTTTTGTCGAGATCGTCGGCGCCGAGGCACAGGCCATGGCTAAGCGAGACGCAATTATAGAGGTCGACAAGGCCGTTGACGCGCGGCAACGCGCCGCCCGCGAGGATCCGTTTGATCAGCCGTTCGACCGAGGAGCGATAGCTCGTCTTCTTGACGCCGAAACCGCGATAGGCGGTACGCCAAGCCGCGACGCCGGGAATCGTGGAAAGTTCACTATCGCTCCAGCGCGCGCGACACTCCGCCTGCGCTTCAACGATCCAACGGTCGAGTTCTTCAGAACGCTCAGCGCGAATTTGAAGATCGGTTGCGAGAAGAAGAGCCAGACGAAAATCGGGAAAGCGCTCGCACACATCGGCGATCGATATGGTTCTCATCACAAGCTCGTGGGTTCAAAGTTAGGTAATAGCAGACGCGGTCTTGATGCGCGCAAGATTACTTGGACGAAGCCGGCGATCGGCTTGTGGCGGACCATTGCGCGATTCTATAAGCTGCCCTTGATCGCTCCGGCTAGGCCTCTGGGCCCGCGAAGGCGGTCTTCAACGGTCCAACTTGGAAAGAATTCTCATGAAGCTCACCACAATCGTCTCGGCCGGCCTGGCCGTCATGTTCACTGCGAGCGTCGCTTTGGCTCAGAACGCCACCACGCCGGCGCCGGCGGCGACGCCCGCTCCCGCCGCCGCCTCGAGCAAATCGGCGAAGTCGGTCGAATGCTCGAAAGAGGCTGACGCCAAGGGCCTGCATGGGGCGGCGCGCAAAAAGTTCCGCGCCGCGTGCAAGAAGGGCGAAGACACAGGCAAGATGTGAGCGCGCCGCATCCGTGAGGATGCGGTACATTGGAAATGGCCGGGTCCGTCCCGGCCATTTTCGTTCTGACGGAGAAGGGCAAGACATGACGGCGCCCTCCGACGATATCGCTGAAAGCCTCGTGACGCTGCGCGATTTCTTTCGCTATGCGGTCACGCGATTCAACGAGGCGAAACTCGCCTTCGGACATGGTACAAACAATGCCGTCGACGAGGCGGCATTCATGATTCTAGAGGCGCTCTATCTGCCGATCGACCGGCTCGATCCGTTCTTGGACGCTCGTCTGACGCTCGACGAGCGCAAACGGCTTATCAGCCTCATCGAAGAGCGTATCGCGACCCGCAAACCGGCGGCCTATCTTCTCAATCGCGCCTATATACAAGGACGACCCTTCTATGTGGACGAACGCATCATCGTACCGCGCAGCTTCATCGGCGAGCTCTTGTTTCGCGGCCTTGTCGGCGAAGGCAGTCTGATCAGACCGAACGACGTCGGAAGCGTCCTCGATCTCTGTACGGGCGGCGGTTCGCTCGCCATCCTCGCGGCAGAGGTTTTCCCTCGCGCTTGGATCGACGCTGCCGATGTTTCGGCGGAGGCCATCGCCGTCGCTAGGCGCAACGTCGAAGAATACAGTCTCGCTGATCTGATCGCGCTCCATCAAGGCGATCTTTTCGCGCCTCTCGGCGACAAGCGCTACGACTTGATTTTGACAAATCCGCCCTATGTCGATGAAGAAGCGCTCCATGCTTTTCCGCCAGAATTCGCATCCGAACCGCGTCTTGCCCATGCGGGCGGTCGCGACGGACTCGACGTGGTGCGGCGCATTCTCAGCGAATCCGGCGCGCATTTGACCGAGCGCGGCACGATTGTCTGCGAAGTCGGCCGCGGACGGACAATTCTCGAGCGTGATTTTCCGAAAC
Source organism: Roseiarcus sp. (assembly GCA_030153205.1). Lineage (GTDB taxonomy): Bacteria > Pseudomonadota > Alphaproteobacteria > Rhizobiales > Beijerinckiaceae > Roseiarcus. The sequence continues at coordinate 17,970 of JASLHV010000356.1, forward strand.
TTCCCTTCGTCTGGCTCGACACGGATGAGAGCGACGGAGAAGTGTTCCTGTTGCGTGCGAGCGATCTCGAGAGCGGCCGCAAAAAGAAGAGCCGATAGAGAGCCCGACTTGTACTATTCCGCCGCTTCGCGCATCGATGCGCGCATGCTTGCGCGCATGTCGTCGATGGAGACCAGACCGGCCGGCCGCTCGACGTGCCAGAAGGTCCAGCCGTTGCACGCCGGCAGGCCTTGCGCCAAGGCGCCGATTTTATGAATCGAGCCAACGGCAGGCCCGAGATTCAAGGCGCCGTCGGCGCGCACGAGGGCGCGATGGCGCCTGCCTGCGTCGACGAGTTGCTCGCCGGCTCGTACGAGCCCCGCCTCGACCACGCTGGCGAAAGCGACGCGCGGTTCGCTCCGTTTCGTCGGCGCCGCCGCGACGGCCCCGTGAGGGAGCGGTTCTACTGAATCGATTCGGGCTCTCGCCGCCTCCGCGTAGATCGGATCGCGCTCGAGCCCGAGATAGGAGCGTCGCAAATTCTTGGCGACAGCTCCCGTCGTACCAGAGCCGAAGAAAGGATCGAGCACCAAGTCGCCGGGATTGGAGGCGGCAAGAATAACGCGCGCCAGTAAGGCCTCAGGCTTTTGCGTTGGATGCGTCTTGCGACCGGAAGCGTCTTTCAGACGTTCGCCGCCCGAACAAATCGGCAGCAACCAGTCGGACCGCGCCTGACAATCCTCATTGCCGGCCTTCAGGACCTCGTAGTTGAACGTATAGGCTTTGTTGTTTGCGCTGCGCGTCGCCCAAATCATTGTCTCGTGAGCGTTGGTAAAACGGCGGCCGCGGAAGTTCGGCATCGGATTGGCCTTGCGCCAGACGATGTCGTTGAGGATCCAAAAGCCTAGATCCTGCATGATCGCGCCGACGCGAAAAATATTGTGATAGGAGCCGATCACGAAAATCGTCGCGTTCGGCTTCATCACGCGGCGCATGGCGGTAAGCCAAGCGCGGGTAAACGAATCGTAGTCGGCGAAACTGGCGAATTTGTCCCAATCGTCGTCGACGGCGTCGACGAGGCTTTGATCCGGACGCGACAACGCGCCTTCGAGCTGAAGATTGTAGGGCGGATCGGCGAAGACGAGGTCCGCGCATTCCGCCGGCAGCGAATTGAGCGTCTCGACGCAATCGCCAAGGAGGATCGTATCGCGGGGACAAGGCGCAACCGCGCCGGGGCGGCGTGCCGAACCGTTCCCAGTACGCAATACCTGAAGCTGGGCGGTCTGGCCGGTAGCCCCGGCGCGAATTGGACGCATGAAACTCGAACCGGCAAACGCGACTAACAAAGTCGAATGTGCGGTATTTGAGTTAAATCTGAGTTTTCTCGGCGCCCTCGGCGCTGTCTCGTTTTTGCACGCCAAGTTGAGCAAAAAGATTGGCGATTTCAATTATTTGGTAAGATTTCTTTAAGATAGCCGGAAACCTATTCGGCGAATAGGTCCGGGACCTTGATGGGACTGAACGAACGCCGGTGAAACGGCGATGGGCCGAGCGCGGCGATAGCGTCCCGATGGGCCTGAGTCGCGTAGCCGGCATGCCGTGCGAAACCATAGCCCGGACAATGAGCGTCGAGCCGCGTCATCATCCGATCGCGGGTTACTTTTGCGATGATCGAGGCCGCGGCGATCGACAAACAGGCAGCATCGCCGGCGATAATCGCGCGTGACTGACAGGTCAGCCCTGGCGGGATGTCCCGACCATCGATCAAGGCGATTTTCGGCCGCGCGTGAAGCGCTGAAAGCGCGCGCGCCATCGCCCGCAGCGTCGCCATTCGAATATTGTGCGTATCGATTTCATCGGCGCTGGCGAAGGCGAGCGACACGGCCAGCGCCTTGGCGAGAATGAGATCGAAAAGCTCCTCGCGCCGCGCCGCCGTCAGCGCCTTCGAATCGTCGACGCCGATCGGAAGATCGGCAGGATTGAGAATCACCGCCGCGACCGCGACAGAACCCGCCAGCGGTCCGCGGCCTGCTTCATCGACGCCGGCGACCGGCCAAAGGCCCTCAGCGCGACAAGCGCTCTCATGAGCAAAATCCGGCGGTCCGATGAGACGCGGCGCCGGCGCAGGTTTGCGCGCGCCCTTCACCCGAGCGGTCCCTTGCCAAGCCGCTCGAGGTCGAAGGCGTCGACATCGGCAAGCAGTTCAAGGAAAGCCGTCGCGCCATAATCGGCGCATGCTTCGCCCTTTTCCGCCGTGGCGGCCGAGGCGTCGCCCATAGCGCCGAAATCGTTGAGGTCCTGCGACATCCAGCCCATGCCGATCGGCTGCGTGGCGCGCAGCCAGGTAAAGTCTCTCTCCATACTCACGGCCGCGCTGACGAAATCGCGCGCTTCATGCATCCGCACGGTGTGCGCGCGGAAGGCGAGCATCAGAGAAGTCTCGGCGTCGCCGGCGTGAATGCCATGCGCCCGCTCCTTCGGGCCGAACAATCCATCGGGATAGCCGAAGCGACTCCAGGCCGAATTGATAGCGAGCATATTGCGCCGCACGCGCAACTCGCGCGCCACGATATCGATCACTGGAACATTGCCGCCGTGTGAATTCACGAAAATCAGCTTGCGGCATCCCGTTCGCCCAACGCTCTCGCCGATTTCGAACCACGCGCGAATCAATGTTTCGGCTGAAAAAGTGAGCGTGCCGGGAAATTCTATATGCTCGTTCGATTTGCCGATCGTCTGCACCGGGAGGAAGAGAACGGGAAGTTCAGGCGGCACGCGGGCGATGGTGCGCGCGAGATATCCCTCATTGATGAATGTATCGACCCCGACCGGCAGATGCGGCCCATGTTGCTCGATGGCGGCGACCGGCAGGACGGCGATGACGCGCGACATATCCGCCGCTTGGAAATCGCGCCAACTCATCTCCGCCCATATCTTGGTCGGCAACATTTCATTCACCCCCATTAGGCCTTTGCCGCCACTGCTTCGACTTCAACCTTGAATTCCGGGCGCGTGAAGCCCTGAACAATCATCAGCGTCGAAGCCGGCGGCGGATTGGCGACCATTTCGTCGCGGACTTTCATATATCCAGCCATATGCTCGCGCGCCGTCACATAGGCGTTGAGCCGCACCAGATCCGCGAGCGTCATGCCCCCCTCAGCGAGAATCGCGGCGATCGCGGCGAAACACAGGCGCGCCTGTCCCTCCACATCGGGGGGTGCGACGCCGTCTTTGCCGACGCCAAGCTGGCCGGAGCAGAAGATCAGCCGTGCGCCAGCAGGAATTTCGACGCCATGGACGTAGCGCGCAAAGGGCGGATGAAGGCTGTCAGGCGTCAACCGGCGCATCAGTTTTCCCGGCGGCTTGGTCGAAGGAATTTTTGGACTAATGCTTGCGTCACGCCAAAGCAAGGAGGCGTTTGGCGCGCCGCTTGCAGGCGCGCCGCTTGCAAAGGATCGATCGACTTTCGTATCGTGTTTGCCATTGTGGAGGGCTAAGTTATGCGCGTCGCCGTCTGGTCGGGTCTTGCCGGCCTTTTGTTCCTCTCGAGTCCCGCCTCGGCGCTCGATAAGGTGACCTTCGGCACCAACTGGCTCGCCGAAGCCGAACATGGCGGCTATTACCAAGCAGTGGTCGACGGCACCTACGCCAAATACGGCCTCGACGTCACGATTCTTCAGGGCGGACCGCAGGCCAATAACGGTTTGCTTTTGGCGAGCGGCAAGATCGAATTTTACATGGGCGGCAACCTTCTCCTCCCCTTCGAGGCGGTTGAACAGCATGTCCCGACAATCGTCGTCGCGGCCGACTTCCAGAAAGACCCGCAAATCTTCATGTCCCACCCGGGCGTCGGCCTGGACAAATGGACTGACCTGCCCAAAGCCACCGCCTTCGTCGGCAAGGAAGGCGTCGTCTCTTTCTTTCAATGGATGAAGGTCGCCTATGGCTTCAAGGAAGAGAACATCAAACCGTATAATTTTAACGCCGCGCCTTTCATTGCGGACAAAAATTCTATCCAGCAAGGGTATCTGACGTCCGAGCCCTTCCAGGTTGAAAAGCAGGCTGGCTTCAAGCCCAACATCTTCCTTCTTGCCGATCAGGGCTATTCGACCTACGCCACGACGATCGAGACGCGACTCGATCTCGTCGAGAAGAGCCCCGATCTGGTTCAACGTTTCGTCGACGCCTCCGCGATCGGCTGGTACCACTA
>JASLHV010000369.1 GCA_030153205.1 Roseiarcus sp.
CTGACCAACGAGCGCACGTTCGACCGCAAGATCCGCGAAATCTTGCTCTCGATGCGTATTGAATCGGCCTATTCGAAGGACCGGATCCTCGAACTCTACCTCAACGAGATTTATCTCGGCCTCAGCAATTACGGCGTCGCCGCCGCGGCGCTCAACTACTTCAACAAATCGGTCCACGAACTGACGATCGCCGAGGTCGCCTATCTCGCGGCGCTGCCCAAGGAGCCGAGCGCGCTCCATCCGTTCCGCAATCGCGAACGCGCTATCGACCGCCGCAACTATGTCATCGGTCGCATGGAGGAGGACGGCTACATCAACGCCGAGCAGGCCCGTCAGGCGCGCGCCGAGCCCCTCAACGTCAATCCGCGCATTTTGACGCCGAACTCGATCGCCGCTGGCTATTTCGCCGAGGAGGTGCGCCGCGAGCTCTCCGAACGCTATGGCGAGCAGAAGCTCTATGAGGGCGGTCTGTCAGTCCGCACGACGCTCGATCCCAAGATGCAGTTGATGGCGCGCAAGGCCCTGGTCGACGGCTTGGTCCGTTATGACGAAGCCCATGGCTGGCACGGCGTCGTCAAAAGCGTCGATCTCGGCCAGGATTGGGGCGTGGCGCTGACCGACATCCCGCAGCTTGGCGACGTGAAGCCGTGGCGCCTCGCCGTCGTGCTCGACGCCAACGACATATCCGCGCGCATCGGCTTACAGCCCGAACGCGACAGGTCGGGCGAAGTCGGCGCGGATCGCGAAACCGGTTCGATCACCGCGGACGGCACGAGATGGACCGGCCGGCGTCCCAACAAGGTCGTCAAACCCGGCGACGTCGTCTATGTCGAACCTGTCGCCGGCAAATCCGGCGAATATCGCTTGCGTCAGATTCCTGAAGTGTCGGGCGCCTGCGTGGCGATGGATCCGTACACCGGACGCGTGCTCGCGATGGTCGGCGGCTTCTCCTTCGATCAATCCGAATTCAATCGCGCCACCCAGGCGATGCGTCAGCCGGGGTCGTCGTTCAAGCCCATCGTCTACGCCACCGCGCTCGACAATGGCTACACGCCGTCCTCCATCATCCTGGACGCGCCGATCGAGATCGACCAAGGCAACGGCGAAATCTGGCGGCCGGAAAACTTCGAAGGCAAGTCGGAAGGGCCGCATACGCTCCGCTTCGGCGTCGAACATTCGATCAACCAGATGACGGTGCGCCTTGCCCGCGACGTCGGCATGCCGCTGATCGTCGAATACGCCAAGCGCTTCGGCGTCTATGACGAAATGCCGCCGTTGCTCGCCATGTCGCTTGGCGCGGGCGAAACGACAGTGCTGCGCATGGTGACCGCCTATTCGATGTTCGACAATGGCGGCCGGCGCATCAAGCCGACATTGATCGATCGCATTCAGGATCGTTGGGGCCACACGATTTACCGGCACGACGAACGCATTTGCCAGGGTTGCGACGCCGAGAAATGGGACAATCAGGACGAGCCCAAGCTGGTCGACAAGCGCGAACAGGTCATCGATCCCTTGACCGCCTATCAGATCACCGGGATCCTCCAAGGCGTGATCCAGCGCGGCACCGGCATTGCGATCGCCGAGTTGAAGCGAAATCTCGCCGGCAAGACCGGCACGACCAACGACGCCAAGGATCTATGGTTCGTCGGCTATTCGCCTGACCTCGCTTACGGCGTCTTCATGGGGTACGACCATCCGCGCTCGCTCGGCGACTCGGCGCAGGCCGCGCTTTACACCGCGCCGATCTTCCGCGAATTCATGCGCATGGCGCTCAAGGACAAGCCTGATCCGCCCTTCCGCGTGCCTGCCGGCATCAAGCTCGTTTCCGTCGATCCCAGGACCGGCTTGCGGGCCAGCGGGGCGGGCTCGATCCTCGAAGCGTTCAAGCCGGGCACGGCCCCGCCGGACGCCTATGTCGCCAGCGACGATCAGAATCAGACCTCCGCCAAAGTGCTGCAGGTGACGCCCGACTTGGATCGGGAGATCGGGTCGGGAACCGGCGGGCTTTATTAGCAAGGTAATCGGGAATAGGCAGGCGGCAGTCGTTGCAAAGACGACTGCCGATTGTTTATTGCCGACTGGCGAAGAAAAAGTGAGTCTTCAATGCGCGCCGAAGCTGAATCCCTGGTCGAGACGATCAAGCAGTCCGTGGGACTGCTGAGGAGGCATCTTTGACGTCGAGGCCGCAACCCGCCGTCTCGCGGAGCTGAACGCCAAATCCGAAGACCCCGCGCTTTGGGGTGATCCCGAAGCCGCGCAGAAAATCATGCGCGAGCGAACGGTCCTCGAAGATCGGTTGCAGTCGCTCGCCAAGCTTGAACGCGAACTGGACGACGCCGTCACGCTGGTCGAACTCGGCGAGGCGGAAGGCGATGCGGCGACGGAGGAGGAGGGCGTTGCGGCGCTTCGCTCGCTCAAGGTCGAGGGCGAACGGCGTCAGCTCGAAGCGCTGCTTTCCGGCGAAGCCGACGCCAACGACACCTATGTCGAAATCCATTCCGGCGCCGGCGGCACGGAAAGCTGCGATTGGGCGCGGATGCTCCTGCGCATGTACACGCGCTGGGCGGATCGGCGAAAATTCGCGGTCGAATTGATTGAAGAGACCGACGGCGAAGAAGCCGGCATCAAATCCGCGACGATCGTTGTCAAGGGCCACAACGCCCATGGCTGGCTAAAGACCGAATCCGGCGTTCATCGTCTGGTGCGCATCTCGCCCTTCGATTCGAACGCCAGGCGGCACACCAGTTTCGCCTCGGTCTGGATCTATCCGGTCGTCGACGATCGCATCAATGTCGACGTCAACGAAAGCGACTGCCGCATCGACACGTACCGCGCCTCGGGCGCCGGCGGCCAGCACGTCAACAAGACGGAATCGGCGGTGCGCATCACGCACATGCCGACCGGGATCGTGGTGGCGTGTCAGATGGAGCGCTCGCAGCACAAGAACCGCGCCACGGCGTGGAACATGCTGCGCGCCCGCCTCTACGAGAAGGAACTGGAGAAACGCGAAGCGGCCGCTTCCGCCGACGCGGCTTCGAAAACCGAGATTGGTTGGGGCCACCAGATAAGGTCCTACGTGTTGCAGCCCTATCAGATGGTGAAA
>JASLHV010000514.1 GCA_030153205.1 Roseiarcus sp.
AGCAAAGGCGAGGCGGCCGATCTCCTTGTCATGACGGCGACCCCGATCCCGCGCACTTTGGTGCTGACTTTTTTTGGCGACATGGACGTCTCGGCACTGACGGAAAAACCGCCGGGACGGACGCCGATCGATACCCGCGCCATGCCTTTGGAGCGCCTTGGCGACGTCGTCGCTGCGGTCGGCCGCGCCATCGCTTCCGGAGCGCGCGCTTATTGGGTGTGCCCGGTGATCGAAGAGAGCGAAGACCTCGACCTCGCTGCGGCCGAGGAGCGCGCGGCCAATCTCCGCCAGTTCTTTGGCGACGCCGTCGGCCTGGCCCATGGCCGATTGAAAGGCGCCGAGAAGGACGCCGCGATGGAAAGGTTTTCGCGTGGCGAGACAAAAGTGCTTGTCGCGACGACCGTCATCGAAGTCGGCGTCGATGTGCCAGAGGCGACGATCATGGTGATCGAACACGCCGAGCGCTTCGGCCTCGCGCAATTGCATCAATTGCGGGGACGGGTCGGACGCGGCGCCGGCAAATCGACCTGCCTCCTGCTCTATAAGGCCCCGCTCGGCGAAGCCTCACGCGCAAGACTCGAAATCCTCCGCGAGACGGAGGACGGCTTTCGCATCGCCGAGGAGGATTTGCGGCTGCGCGGCGAAGGCGACGTGCTTGGCGCGCGCCAGGCCGGCGCGCCGGGCTTCAGACTGGCGAAACTCGACCTCCACGCAAAACTGCTGTCCATGGCGCGCGACGAGGCGCAAGCCGTATTGGCGAGCGACCCTCGGCTGACCAGCGAGCGCGGGCGGGCGTTGCGGGTATTGCTGTACCTTTTTGAAAGAGACGAGGCGGTGCGGTTGCTCGAGGCGGGGTGATACCCTTCTCCTCGCTTCGCGGAGAGAAGGGTCATGGCCCTAACCCATCCAGTACCGCGGGCCTGGCCCCTTGCGCGCGGCTTGATCGGCGGGATTGGCGAGGCGGCATTTATCGATCGACAAGCAGCCGCAGCCGATGCATTTGGTGAGGCCGGATTTCAAGCGTTCGAGCTCGACGATCCGCTCATCGATCCTCTTCGACCATTCGCCGGAAAGCCGTTCCCAATCGCTGCGCGTCGGCGTGCGCTTCTGCGGCAGTTTGGCGAGTTCGGCGGCAATCTCCTCCAAACTCAAACCGATCCTCTGAGCGAAGACAATGAAGGCGATCCGGCGCAGGGCCGAACGCGGATAGCGGCGATGGCCGGAGCCTGCTCGCTCCGACACGATAAGGCCTTTTTCCTCGTAGAACCGCAGGGCTGAAGAGGCGACGCCGCTGCGGCGCGCGATTTCGCCGATCGTCAGCATAAAGTCCATGTCAGCAGAAACCACAAATTCCGCTTGACTTCAAGTTCACTTTAACTTGTAGCAACAACGCTCCTTTCGGATAGGAGCAATTTCCGATGCAAAGAAACATCCGCCTCGAGAACCTTCGCGTCGCCGTGACGGGAGGGACGTCAGGCTTGGGCCTGGCGTTGGTACGGCTTCTCGCCGCGCGCGGCGGCCGCGTCGCCTTCGTCGCCCGTACGGCTTCGGCGGTCGGACGGACCGCCGATGAAACAGGCGCCTACGGAATCGTCGGGGATGTCGGGCGAAAGAACGACATCTATCCGATTGCGCTGCAGATTTTAACCGCTCTCGGCGGCCTCGACGTCTTGATCAACAATGCTTCGAGTCTCGGCCCTGTCCCGCTCGCCCTTCTCTCGGATACGGAATGCGAGCAATTGGAAGAGGCGCTCGCGGTGAATGTGCTGGGCGCATTCCGTTTGACGCGCGCGCTTTTCGGCGCGCTTGCCGCATCGGCACGGGATGATCGCGGCGCTCTGGTCGTCAACATTTCGAGCGACGCCGCTGTCAGCGCCTATCCTGGCTGGGGCGCTTACAGCGCAAGCAAGGCGGCGCTGCGCCATCTTACGGCGATCTGGGACAAGGAAGAGAAGGATGATGGTGTCAGGTTTCTTTCTATCGATCCCGGCGATATGGACACGCCGCTTCATGCGCTCGCGGCGCCGGATTCCGACCCGACGACACTGAAACGGCCGGAAGATTCCGCGGCGGAAATTATCGAGACGATCCTTGCCTCGCTGCGTCTTAGTCCGCTGCGTCTCATCGGAAAACGCGCATGATCGCCGCTGAACGACCCGGCCGCCGCAGTGCGAAATTGCTCGCCATTGATGCCCAAGGGACAATGCGTCGCTTGCCGCGCGCCGACCTGGCGCAACTGTTCGAACCTGGCGATCTCGTCGTCACCAATGACGCCGCGACTTTGCCCGCGAGCTTGACGGGAAGGCATGTTCCAAGCAGCGCTACAATAGAAGCTCGGCTCGCCGGCTGGATGGCGATAGGCGATCCGACGCGCTTCATCGCCATCCTCTTTGGCGAAGGCGACTTTCGAACGCGTACGGAAAATCGTCCACCGCCTCCCGCCGTCGCGACAGGCGATCATCTTGCGTTTGGCCCTCTCACCGCGACAATCGAGCGCATTCTCGATCATCCCCGCCTTGTCGCGCTGCGCTTTATCGGCGATCGCGCAACGATCCTTGCCGGCCTGGCGCGTCATGGTCGGCCGATTCAATATGCCCATGTTGCCGCGCCTTTGGCTTTGTGGGACGTCTGGACCTGCATCGCCGCGGCGCCGGTCGCTTTCGAGCCGCCTTCCGCCGGATTTGCGCTTGATTGGGCGATGATTGCGGCTTGGCGGCGACGCGGCGTCGGCTTCGTGACGCTGACGCATGCCGCCGGCGTTTCTTCGACCGGCGATCTCGCGCTCGACCGACGCCTCCCTTTCGACGAACCGTACCGCATCCCCGCGCGGACCGCCGCGGCGATCGCCACGGCGAAGGCCGGTGGTGGACGGATCATTGCGATCGGCACGACCGTGGTCCGCGCGCTCGAGGCCGCCACGGGCCTGGCGGGCGTGACGCGGGCCGGCGACGGCGTCGCGAGCGGGCGCATAACGCGCGAAACTCAGCTTTCAGTCACGGACGCGATCCTCACCGGCGTCCACCAGCCCGGCGAGAGCCATTTCGAGTTGCTGCGCGCCTTCGCCGCTGATGCGACTCTCGATCGCATGTCAGCGACATTCATGGCGGAAGACTTTCGCTGGCATGAATTCGGCGATAGCGCGCTTATCGAACGCGCGTCTCGTACGCTGAGCGGAGACCGTCGCCTGGCGATCGGGGCTGCGACTACGCGCTGAAACAAACGACGAGGTTCTTCCTGTCCAGGGCAAGCGATCATTGCGACTCGCGGACTGCCTTTCCTAAGGTGATTTCTTGCCTGCGAAGACCCATCGCGACCCAAGCGGCTATAAGTCTCACCATGGCCTTGCTGGAATGACGATTGTAATTGGGCAAGTCGTCAGCGAGCGCGACGCCTTTTCGCCGGTCTTGTGTCATAATCCGCATTTCAACAGGCGGAGCGCCTGCCGGAAAGCGGTTCCGGTACATCGTCAACCAATGTCCCTTGGTGAAGTCGAGGAACATTGCTGAATTGCAACATGTGGCGATGACTCGTCGAGTCGGGGAATCAGGTTTGAGCCGGCGCTCTTCGAGATACTCCTGCCCCACCACACATTGCACGCGATCCTTTCGATAGAGGACGTAGTCCGTTCCACCTTCAGGATTAAGGACCGGCGGTGCGGAAGGCAGTTGCTCGAAGCCACTCCCGGCCTCCTGGCAACTCGCGCAATAGCAGGAGGCGGTCAGAATCGGGCGGCCAACCGCCTCCAATTTTACCTTACCGCATCGGCATATCCCGAAGAGGTGTTTTTGCTGTTTCTGATTCACTGCAACCGCCCGTTCGTGGCTCCTGTCTATGAAGTCATTTTGACGTTAGTGAGAACTGCCCGCAATGGGCCGCGACCAAGCCGGTCCTGGCGTTCCGCGGATGAAAGGACCGCGCGTACTCAGCGGCATCTTTCTCCCGACAACAGTGGCGTGCGTTTTGCCCAGCATTGCCACGCCAGTTGCAATGACCTAATGCGGCTAGTCTAGTGTATCGAAGCGGGCGAAGACCGGCGCCGATGAGCGACGATGAGGGGAGCGAGGCTTATGCAAAAGCTTTTGATGTTTCAGTCTCTATGGGCCATGGAGCGGCGCCACAGCGACGGCTTCGAACGTTCGCACGAAGACAACATCGACATGATTCACAAGGCCGGTTTCGCCGGCGTCAGTACGGATTATCGCGATCGCGATTTCGTCAGGCGCCTCGCCGCGCTGTTGAAAGCCAACAATATGCAGGCGGAGGGTCAATGCTTTCCGCAGACCGTCGACGACTTGAAGCCGGTTCTCGAAATTGCGACGGAATTCGGCGTCCATCATATCGACATTCAGCCCGACGTCCGGCCGCGCCGATTGCAGGATTGCGTGCCGTTGATCGAGGGCTGGCGGCGCCTTGCCGAAGAGGTCGATTTTCCGGTGCTGATCGAAACGCATCGCGACCGAATGACGACGGACCTTTATTTCACGCTCGATCTACTCAACTGCTTCCCGGATTTGAAGCTCCTGGCTGACTTGTCGCACTTTCTCGTCGGGCGCGAATTCGCTTGGCCGGTCTCGGACGAGAACCATGCGATGATTCATCGCATCCTCGACAATTCCTGGGCCTTCCACGGCCGCGTCGCGAGCAGAGAGCAGGTGCAGATCGAAATCTCCTTCCCGCATCATCAAATGTGGTTCGACCTTTTCCTGGAATGGTGGGACTATGGCTTTCGAAACTGGCGCAAACGCGCCAGGCCCGATGACAATCTGGTCTTTACTTGCGAGCTTGGCCCGAAGCCTTATGCGATCACCGGGCCGGACGGGAACGATACGACCGACCGCTGGCGCGAGGCCTTGATCATGAAGGACAGGATCGAGAGGCTTTGGGCCACGACGGCGGGTTAGAGCGCGGGAGGTTTGACGAACGCCGCGCTGCACGTCGATGGCGTGGCCATCGTCGTTCGTACCTTGCGTCTATTGCCCATCAGCGCTCAAAGCGCCGGTTTTCGCCGGGAGCGCTTGGAATTCTATCAGCATCCATAGGTTTGATGGCAAGGAAGGTACGATTTGCGGAATAAAATATTGGCGGCGCGCGATTTCGCACCGATTCTATTCGCCCTGCGCTCGCCGGAGCGCCGTAGCGCGACAAAAACCGCGGTGCGGGTCTCACCTCGAAACGCGGAAATTTGCAACGTCCGGCCTCGGGGAAATCAATAGATTACACGGAGCCGCGAAAAACGGAAAAAATGCTTCCGACCGGAAATATCTGCTTCCGCCGCGTGCAATTCTCAACCGCGCTCAGCTCACGCCAAGCTTCCTCTGCAGGCTCGTCGACGACGTCGTATACTGGAACAAGAGCTTCTTGTCGGGATAGACGTAGCGATGCGCCTTCTGCGCGGCGAGCGCCACCTCGTGAAAGCCCGACAGGATCAGCTTCAGCTTGCCCGGGTACGTGTTGATATCGCCGACGGCGAAAATGCCCGGCGTGCTGCTTTCGAATTTCGCGGTATCGACAGGTACAAGATTCTCGTGGAGGTTCAGCCCCCATTCCGCGATCGGTCCGAGCTTCATCGTCAGACCGAAGAAAGGCAGCATATCGTCGGTAGGATGATCGAAGACGCTGCCGTCCTCGCCACGGATCGTCGCCGCAGTGAGCTGACCGTCGTCGCCCTTAAGCGCAGACACCTGACCAAGGATAAAGTCCATCGCGCCGGCGGAAACAAGCTCGCGCATCGCGTTGACCGAGTGCGGCGCGGCCCGAAACGCGTCGCGACGATGCAGCAAGGTGATCCGTTCGGCGAGCGGATGGAGATTGAGGACCCAGTCAAGCGCGGAATCGCCACCGCCGACAACCAGCACGCGCCGCCCGCGAAACTGCTCCATCTTTCGCACGGCGTAATGAACGCTCGTACCTTCATAGCGGTCGATGCCGGCGATTGGCGGCTTCTTCGGCTGAAAAGAGCCGCCGCCCGCCGCGATGATGACGACCTTGGCCTCGAAAGTCTTCTCGTTATCGGTCTTGACGCGGAAGAGAGGATGTTCAGGCGTACCGAGCGTCTCCAGCTCGATGACCATTTCATTGAGATGAAACGTCGCGCCGAAAGGTTTGATCTGCGTCAGAAGATTGTCGACGATCCCCTGGCCGGTGACAAAGGCGAAGCCGGGAATGTCGTAGATCGGCTTTTCCGGATAAAGCTCGGCGCATTGGCCGCCGATCTTCGGGAGGATGTCAATCAGATGGGCCTTGATGTCGAGAAGGCCGAGTTCGAATACGGCGAAAAGGCCAACGGGGCCCGCGCCGACGATCACGGCGTCCGTCTTGATAATCTCAGTCATGATTGATGTTCCGATTATCCGCCTCAGCCCTGACGCGGCGGCGTGGTCACGACGAGGCCGTTGAGCGCCGCGGTCACTTTGATCTGACAAGAGAGACGGGAGTTCGGCCTGACCTCAAAGGCGAAATCAAGCATATCCTCCTCCATCTGCTCAGGCTTGCCCACGACCTCCATCCAGTCGGGATCGACATAGACATGGCAGGTCGCGCAGGCGCAAGCGCCGCCGCATTCCGCCTCGATGCCGGGCACCCCCTCGCGTAGGGCCGTCTCCATCACCGTTGACCCCTCTTGGGCTTCGACCGTGCGGGAACCGCCCTCGGAGTCCTTATAAGTGATGCTGACCATGAAACGTCTGGTTCCTCTCGGCGCGATGCGTTTCGGGCTGTTATGATGTTGCGACGCGAAATCGCGCCGAAAGTCTTCATAAAGCCAGACGAGACGAAGCGGAAGGCGGCGAGAGACGCAAAACTTCGATAAAGTCAGGCGGTCAGCTTGACGATCGCCTCGCGAGCCTCGCTCACCGAGGCAGCCAGGCTGGCGAGCGCGGCGGCGAGGCCCGACTGTCCGGGAGGATCGTTGCAAAGCGTCTCTAGCCGGCTCGCCGATTGGGCCACCCGATTCGCCCCCACAGCCAAGGCCGAGCCTTTAAGCTTATGGGCCAGATCGCCGGCGCCCTTCACGTCTTGCGATATTGTTTCCGTTAATTGTCCGATGAGGCGGGCCGCCTGGCGCTCGAACATTTCCAGTAATTCGAGCTCGAGATTTTGGTCCCCAAGGCTGTGGCGGGCGAGAAGCACAAGGTCGATAACCGGCGCCGTCGCCCCCTCCCCGATGGGTCCGCCGCCGCCATTTCCCCATGAATCATAAGCATTTGGCATGAAATCGTCCACGAGCGGCAAGCTCCTGAAGCAATAAGTCGTCGACTGCAAGAATAGCGGGCTAACGCTAAAGAAATGCCGCCAAAGCCAGCGTTTCGCCATGGTCGACGTTCACGGTTACTGAACCGTTAACGACGTTTGTGAATCAAAAAGGCTAAACGTTTCAATCTTCGCCCGCCGCCTGTAAACTGCGATTGGTTAATTAACTTGCGCGGGCGCCCCTGATGGCCACTAAGGGGGCAACCGATTGAGCGCGTCGGCTTCTGCCGGCGACCGACGTATGAATGGATAAGGCGGGACCCATGGCTCAACAAAACAAGGCTCACGACGCGGTCGCGGCGGCTATGTCGGCGATCGAAGAGGCCTTGAATATGTCCGTCGCTGATC
>JASLHV010000520.1 GCA_030153205.1 Roseiarcus sp.
GATCTATCAACGGCTCGATCGGGCTGGTGCGCGCAATGTGCAGGTCCGAGCGCCTAAGGGGACTCAAGATGTCTTGAGCGAGCTGATCGGCCGCTGCGATATCGTCTTCGTCGACGCCCCGTGCAGCGGCTCGGGCGCCTGGCGGCGCAACCCCGACGCGAAATGGCGCATGCGGCCAGGCGCGCTCGACCAACGCATTAAAGATCAGAGGGAAGTGTTTGCTAAAGCATCTCAATACGTAAAAAAAGGCGGCCGGCTTGTTTATGTGACATGCTCGCTTTTCAAGTCGGAGAACGAGGACAGAGTCGCCGAATTCTTGAGCGCCCGGGTGGATTTTGCGCCGATCGAGGCGGCGCATCTCGCCCGTGCGACCGGCTTGCCCGAACTGGCGCCCTACGCCTCGAAACTGGGGGCAGGTCTTCGTCTGTCTCCCCTTCGCACGGGGACGGACGGCTTTTATATAGCATCTCTGGCCCGCATCTGATTGCGGGTGAGGCGGCATGCGGTATCGAAAAGCCGAAGAGGATGAGTTTATTCGGTTAGCTTTTCGAGCAGCGGCCTTTAGTTATATGCATGAACCTTTGGAGGTTCTCGGCGCATCCGGATCGAGATTGAGGGCGCGGCGCGGGAGATATTGATGGCAATCGTCGTAGATCTCTTGAACAACGACCCGCGCCGGATGGCGCGCGCCGTGGAGCGCCATCCTGAGAAAGCGCATCGGCCGGATCAGCCCATTGCTCGCAAGCCGCCGTGGATCCGCGTCAAGGCGCCGGGATCGGCGCAATTTACCGAGACCAGCCGTATCGTCCGCGACAACAAGCTTGTCACGGTTTGCGAAGAGGCGGGCTGTCCGAACATCGGCGAATGTTGGGATAAGAAACACGCGACTTTTATGATTATGGGGGACGTCTGCACGCGCGCTTGCGCCTTCTGCAACGTGCGCACCGGGCTGCCTAACGCCTTGGAGCAGGGCGAGCCGGAACGCGTGGCGGAGGCTGTCGCGAAGCTTGGTCTTGCCCATGTCGTGGTGACGTCGGTGGACCGTGACGACCTCGCCGATGGCGGCGCGGAGCATTTTGCTCGCACGATCCGCGCCATTCGCAACGCCGCGCCGGCGACGACGATCGAAGTCCTCACGCCGGACTTCTTGCGCAAGGACGGCGCTTTGGAAGCTGTGGTCGCCGCCAAGCCCGATGTCTTCAACCACAATCTTGAGACGGTGCCCTCGAAATATCTGACAGTGCGTCCGGGCGCTCGCTATTTTCACTCGATCAGGCTGCTGCAACGGGTGAAAGAAATCGACCCGATGATCTTCACCAAATCCGGCATCATGGTCGGACTTGGCGAAGAACGTCACGAAGTTCTGCAGTTGATGGACGATCTGCGTTCAGCGGACGTCGATTTCCTGACCATCGGACAATATTTGCAGCCAAGCCGCAAACATCATGCGGTGATTCAATTCGTAACCCCTGACGAATTCTCGTCTTACGCAACAATTGGCGCGGCTAAGGGCTTTCTACTTGTCTCGGCGACGCCGCTGACCCGCTCGTCGCATCACGCCGGCGAAGACTTCGCGCGGCTGAGAGCGGCCCGTTCAGCAAAATTTTCAACAAGGGACGCTTCTATTGACCCTTCGACGGCTAGGCTGTAGGCAGGCCTGCCCATTTGGGAGCGCGTAGCTCAGCCGGTAGAGCATCTGACTTTTAATCAGGGGGTCATGGGTTCGAGTCCCATCGCGCTCACCAAGGGAAAATAAAGACTTAAGAGCCATTTGATTGAGTTCCGGTTTAAGAAAGAAGCAGAGCCTCGTGGCCCAAGTTATGGGCCACCAACAATGACTGTCGGCCGCGACTTATCCGAAGCTGGTTTTCGTTGTTGATTTGTCAAAAGAGGCTCAGAGATGAATCGCATTGAATTGCTCCGGGCCCGGCACGATGCAGCAAGGGCTCGTGTGGACGCGATCGACCGCGGCGTCAGGGAACGGTTTAATGGCCACGATGTCACCGATCGCCGGCGGGCGCAGTTTAGCAAAATTGCCGCCGATGCGACGCGGGCTCTAGACTGCAGCCAGTCTCGCTGATTTGGATAATTGCGATAGGCGGCGCGCTGGCCGCCCTCGTTGGCCTGGCGTCGGAACAATATTATGGGTGGTTCAGACGAGCCCACTCCGCTCGACAACGGCCACATCAACAAAATGGCTATGATCACCGGCGAACATATCAAGGCGGCGCGGAAACTGCTCGGATAGTCGCAGATGAAATTGGCGTCGGAGGCGAACGTCGGCCCGCCAATAATCGGGAAGTTTGAGGTCGGCAAAAAGCGGGCGGTCGACTGGCGCGATTACGACTAACTGCTCACACTGGCGAGCTGCGACTAGCGGAATTTAGGCGGCCAGATTATCTCTGGCCGCCCCGGTACCAAACCCATCAATTGGCCTGGAGATAGCCGGTCGGATCGTTTCTGCACTTGCCCCACTCGTCCCTGAATGCAGCGCCTTTAAGTTCGGGATGCTTGTGGTGGATCGCTGAAGCGCAATTCTGACCTCCTTTGCCTCCCATATCGTTATTGCTGTGGTTGCCAGCCATGGCCACCGACACGCTAAGCGTTGCGATTAGAAACGCAGAGAAAATGCCCTTCATTACTTCCCCCCTTACATCAGAAGCGCGAAACGCGGATTACGGGTACCGGGCTGTCGCCCGTCCCATCAATATCCAAGCACATGGAATTAAGCATGCGCAACCTATCGATTCCGATAGGCGGGCGGTCTCGACGATCGCGCGCGGCGGAGATATACGTGAAGACCGGTCCCGGCCGCTGGGATAGGTACTGGACCGGTAGGCGGGGAGCAAGCCGCTTCGGAAGTTTCGCCGCCGGTGTTGGCCAAGCCCGGCGAGGTCTGCTTAGATGGGCGCGTCCAACGTTGAGGATCGCGCCATGGCCACACTCATCGTTTTTTTCCCGGAATCGCCGCGCTTAGCCTTGCGGTTTGGATAAGGCGTGGACCTCGACGGGGCGCGCATCAGCTTCTATACAAAACCGTAATTAGCCATTCGCCTGCGACTGCTCGAATTGTTGCCTTTAGGGGTCATCGCCCAGCGTTTGGCTGAGGAAACCGCGCGGGCGCCGGGCTAATCTCCGCGATCATTTCCATATTCGGCTGCGGAGGCACGCAGCGATTGCTGCCATCAATCTGGAATGTACATCGAGTTGTAGGCCCAAGTGGGGGGGCATGTGTCTTCGGATCAGTAGGTTTTCATTAGATTCGGCTAGGCGGTACGTCGTGATTGTATTCACGGCATCTGCCTGCGGGGTACTTTTGGCAATGCTGTGGTGGACGGTCAACAGAGAGAAA
>JASLHV010000543.1 GCA_030153205.1 Roseiarcus sp.
TCCGTATTGATGCGGCCGATCAGAGTGCCTGTGCCGCGGGGCATGGTCATGGCGCGGGGCGTGGCGGTTAGCGCCAAAGCGAACAGGAACTCGTTGAACGTTGCGATCACCGCGAAGATGGCCGTCGCAGCAAGCCCCGGCGCGGCCAGGGGCAGCGCGATCCGCACGAACGCCGTCAGCCGGGAGTCTCCGTCGACCATAGCGGCTTCCTCGAGATCGACTGGGATCTCGTGGAAGAAACTTTCCATCATCCAGACGCAGAAAGTGATGTTGAAGGCCGTATAGACCAGGATCAATCCGGCCCAGGTGTCGATCAGCCTAAGCTGCAAGATGAGCAAATAGACGGGCACCAGGATCACGACAGCTGGAACGATTCTGAGCGTCAGCAGCGAGAGCCCGATCTTCCGCTCGAGGCCAAAGCGGAGACGGAACCGCGCGATCGCATAGGCCCCGAGCGCGCCGAAGGCGACCGCAATAACAACCGACGTGGCCGTCACCACGATCGAATTGGTCAGGAAGTTCGAAAAGCCCTTGTCCGTGAACAAAAGAACGTAACTGTCGAAGGTCGGCGCGTGCGGATAAAGGGTCGCGTCCTGTCTGATTTCTCTGTTTGTTTTGAGCGAGGTCGCCACCATCCAGTAGATCGGCAGCAGAACGACCGCGAGCACGACGCCCGTTACGCCGCCGCGAACCAGACGGGCGGTCAAGCGGCCTCCGCCCGGCGGAGAAGGCGCACCGCCGCCAGCGCAAGAGCTAGGATGAGCAGCCCGACCGTCACAAAGAGCGCCGCCGCATAGCCGGTTTGCTGGAACTTGAAGGCGACCTCGTAGCCGTAGAGCGAAATGAGCTTCGTCGCTGTTCCCGGGCCGCCTTGGGTCAGGACGAAGACCTGATCGAACGTCCCGAAAGCATCGATCGTCCTGAGCACGATCGCGACGGCCAGCACTGGCCGCATCATCGGCAACGTCAGATCGACAAAGGTCCGCCAAGGGCCCGCGCCGTCAACTTGGGCCGCTTCGAACGGCTCCTGCGGCAGGGATTGAAGCCCCGCCAGAAGAATGAGAAAAATGAGCGGCGTCCACTCCCACACGTCGAGAGCGATGAGGGCGATGAAGGACTTGACCGGATCGCTGAGGATCTCGACTCCCTTTCCGCCCAAGGCTTCGGACACGGCGGTGAACATGCCGGCGTCAGTGGCGTAGATAAGCCGGAACACGATCGCCACGACGACCGGCGTGATGACCATCGGCACGATCAGAACCGTTCTCAAGAACCGGATGCCGGCGAATTCCCTCACGCAGAACAAAGCCAGCGCAAAGCCCAGAACGGTCTCGATCGCCACCGAGATCGTGACAAACCGCAATGTGACCCAGAGCGAGTTCAGGAACTCCGGGTCGCTCCACAGCCGGCGATAGTTGTCGAGGCCGATATCCGAGACGGCCTTGCCGTAGCGGTAAAATTTGGTGCTCGCCTGAAGTCCGTTCCATAACGGATAGACGAGGACGCCGAACACGGTGAGAACGCTCGGCGCGAGAAGCAGGTAGGGCAGGATCAGATCCAGCCCTGCTCCTTGCCGGCGTTCTCGTCCCGAGCGCCGCGTCGCGGCGCGTCCGCCATTGATCTGCTCGGGCGCCGCGGGGCGCGTCGCTTCCGTCACTTATACGCTCTCATGAGCTGACGCGCCGCGTCGCGTTCCGTCACTTATAGTAGCCGGCCTGGGTCAGGTAATCCTTGACCTGCCCGGCCGCGACGTCAAGCGCGGCGCCGCCTCCCGACCCAGCTTGCAGCGCCTTGTTGAGCTGGATGCCGACAAGCTCCTCGACCTTCGCCCAATCCGGCGTCCGCGGACGCGGCAAGGCGCCCGAATCGAACTGCTGGAGAGTCACCGGGATCAAGCGGTTGCCGGCGGGCGGAACCGTGAACGCGGTCCGCTTGACCGGGATGGCGCCTGCCGCTGAGAGCTTGGCCTGAATCTCAGGCGTCACGAACCATTTCAGGAACTCGATCGCGTTCGCCTTGTTCGGCCCGGTTTTGTTAACTCCCGCGATGAAAATGCCGATTTGCGCGATCGCCTTTTCCTTCTTCGGCACGACCGAGAAATCGAGCTTGCCCACCTCTTTCGATTGCGCCGGATCGTCCGACACGAGCGCGTTGCCCGTATACTGGATCGTCGCGCCGCAATCGCCGCCCAGCATGCCGGCGCCCTGCTGATCGCTTCCGAACTCGACCACCCCGGGAGGCGCGTTCTGCTTCAAGGTAGTGACGAGGTAATCCGCCGACGCTTTGCCGACATCGGAATTGAAGATGGGGTTCCACTTGTCGTCGAAGAAGTCGCCCCCGAACGACATCAGGAGCGGGTGCCAGGAGGTGACAATCGGATTGCCCGACAGACCAGGGAACACGACCGGATATTTGATCTTGCCGGCCGCGACCCCGGCCTTGCCCTTCTCGATCACTTCATCCCAGGTCTTCGGCGGCCCGCCGCTGTAGACGTCGTTGCGATAGGTGAACGTCTGGATGTCGCCGATAAATGGCACGCAGATGAGCTTTGGCGTCGCGCCCTCGAAACCTTTAACCCGGGGCCCCGTCTGAGGCGGCCAGTAGCCCATGTCGATCATGGGCTTGACCCAATCCTTGTCGGTTCCGTCGATGCCCCCGGCCCCGAGATCCTCCAGGACCTCGGCCGCGCCGAATTGCGGAACCCACGGATCGTCGAGCAGGTAGAGGTCGTATTGTCCCGCGCCGCTCTGCGCGTCATTGAAGAATTTCTCGAGCGTGACGCCGTACTCGTCCTGCAAGAACTGGATGTCGAAGCCCTGCGCTTGAGCGAGCGGAATGATCTTGTCCTTGAACGGAACAAGGGCGCCGTCGACGAAGCCGCCGATCACGACTTTCGTGCCCGCGGCTTTCGCCGGCGTCGCCGCTGAGCCTAAACCTGCGAGAAGCGCCGCGCCGGCGCCTCCCTTGAGCAGGCTGCGCCGATCGACGCCGCCTCTTCCTGTGTCAATTGAGCTCATTGTTCTCCCTCCTGCTATCGATCCGATGAACGACGGTGACGCCCTTCGCATCGAAGAAGCATGCGTCGTCCGCATCGAATTT
>JASLHV010000547.1 GCA_030153205.1 Roseiarcus sp.
GACCTGCGGAAAAACGGTGACGCCGCCCGGGAGCGTGACATTGGCGGCGCGACAGAGATAGAACGCGTCGAAACCGCCGTCTTTGAGAAACAGATTGTAAACATAAGGACCGCCGAGAATGGCGATCGTGCCCTGCTCGACGCCGAGCGCTCGGCAGGCTTGCTCGAACGATGCGCCCGCCGGGTTCCAAAAAAAACCGCTTGAAAAATTTGCGTCGGGGGCAAGCGCGTCGATCTTCCGCGTCAACGTCAATCGTTTCCGACTTGGCGAGTTGGCTTGATATTCATAAGAATTGCGTCCTTGAACGACAATGTCGGCCCGGTCCAGTTCGCGTTCGAAAAATTCCTTATCGGAGTCGAAGATGAGCGCGTTCGGCATAAGGCCGGTTGAATCCGCGATCATTCCGTCGGTCGAGACGATCGCGTAGCCAAAGATGCGATAGGGTTTGGACATGACTGAACCTTTCAAAATAGCTCTCTAAAGGCGCGAAAAGATTGGATCAAGTCTGTCCCCAAGGCTCGGCGGGCAAGACAGAGGTCTCGAGGTTTGAATTTGGGCGTCAAGGTCCTATGTGTCTGGCTGATAGCCCTTTGATGGCGGCGTTGGAGCTCAAGACGATGTCCACGGACTATGTGTCGGAAAATCTCACGGTTCCGGACCTCGCCGCTTATTTTCCCAATATGGTCGCCGGCGACAAGAGCGCGGCGACTTGGCCTTATTTTCGGAAAGAAATCGGCCACACCTGGTACGTTGACCGCCGTCATCCGCAGATCGGCTTCGTCAACAAGGACGAAGCGGCCATTCTCTATTCGAGCGCGAAGCTGTTCTCGGGAAAGAAAGGTTTGGAGATTGGGGCTTGGCGCGGATGGTCGAGTTCCCACCTTCTCGCGTCGGGGCTCGCCTCGCTCCATATTATCGAACCACAATTGGCCGAGCCGGAATGGCGGAGCGAATTTGCCGCGACATTGCAGCAGGCTGGCGATGGCGATCGCGCGATTCTCGTTCCGGGCTTCAGCCCCGACGAAGTGGTCAGCCTTGGCGAAGCCGGCTGGCGTTGGTCTTTCGCCTTCATCGATGGGAATCACGACGGCGACGCTCCCAAGACCGATACGCTGACGGCGGAAAAATACCTCGAGCCGACATCATTAGTTTTGTTCCATGATCTCGTTTCACCCTATGTCGCGGCGGGATTGGACGCGTTGAAGGCGCGCGGCTGGCGGACGATGATTTACCAGACCGCGCAAATCATGGGCGTGGCCTGGCGCGGCGATATTGCGCCGGTCAGACACAAGCCGGACCCCGCCCAAGCATGGGGGTTGCCCGATCATCTCGATGGATACGAGATTTCGTCTTAAACGAGCGACAAGAGACCCGTTTGTCAAAACGGTCGGCGCGTCTTTCGCGGTCAGTTCTTTGCCGCGACAATGCCCCACCAAAAGCCGCTGTACGAGAGTTCGAAGGCGATCACCCTGAGGTTGACATCGATATCATCGAGCGCCTCATAGGCGGAATTGCTGCAGATCGAAACGATCGCGATGCCGCCTTTTTTCAAGAATTGCCCTGCCTCTTCCAGGTACCTGCGCATGATATGACCGCCGGGATCGCATAGGCTGTCGCGCTCGACGTTATTCTCCGGCTCTTTGTCGATCAGAGGCGCATTAAAGATGATCAAATCGAAGTCCTTCTCTTTGATCTTCTCAAAGAGGTCCGAATTGATCGTCTCGATTTTCAATCCGTTGACCGCGGCATTCTTCTCAATCGTTTCAATCGCGACCGGCGAGATGTCGGACGCGACGACCTTTGCGTTCCAATGCGCCGCGATAGAGAGCGAGATCGCGCCGCAACCGGCCCCGATTTCAAGAACCTTGCCGATTTTGCTTCTATCCATCGCCTTCAAGTTGCGGAGAAACAGTTCCGAACTCGAATTCGGGGTAGGATGATAGACGCCAGCGGGGGCTTCGATCGTCAAGCCATCGATCACAAAACGCGCCGGAATCGATTGTTCGACGACATGGGCGTTATGAGAGGCCGAGATATTGATCGGCGATGTCGGCACCAAGGCCGAAAGGCCAAGTTTTCCGAGCACCGAGGCGCGCAAAATCTCTCGTTTACGAACTTCCAACATTCGCTTTACCTGCACAATATGATGGGAGGTCCGAGCCCAACTTCCCCTGGCGATCAGAGTGGCGTCGCAACATTTGCCTAATTCCGTTAGGTTGGCAACGTAAGCGATCGT
The DNA here is from genome assembly GCA_030153205.1 of Roseiarcus sp. Lineage (GTDB taxonomy): Bacteria > Pseudomonadota > Alphaproteobacteria > Rhizobiales > Beijerinckiaceae > Roseiarcus. The sequence goes on from JASLHV010000547.1 coordinate 2,237, forward strand.
TTCAAGGGTGATAATCGTCACATCATGGCCTCGGGAGTATGCGTCCCAGGAACGGCGGGCGCCACGCCAGGGCGGCTGCCGCGACGCTGATTTTACCAATGACTTCCGAGCATAGGCCGTCCAGAGGGCCGCGGCGCGGCAGCGAACTTCCGGGAGCGAGGAGAGTTGTTGCGCAATGCAAGGCGCGCCAGTTAAAAGGCAGACGAACCGTCCGTGACGGCGCTGAGCCGATTGCTCCATTAAATCAAATCGTGCCGAGGAGGCGGGTATGGCAAAGTATAAGATCCTGAGTGATGCCGAGATTACGTCCGAAGTTGCAAAGCTGAAGGATTGGTCGGTCAAAAGCCCCAATATCGAGGCGTCCTTCACGTTCAAGACGTTTCGCGATGCGATTTCCTTCATCGTGCAGGTCGCGATCGAAGCGGAGGTCTTGAATCATCACCCTGAGTTCCATAACTCATACAACCAAGTATCGTTCTCCTTCTGCACGCATGACGCCGGATTCAAAATCACCGATCTCGACATAGAGACGGCTTCGCGGATCAGCGCCACGGCGCAACGTTTTCAGAGCATGAGTTGAAACCTCTGTTGGATATTCCGGCGGCAAGCCATGCGGCCGAAGTTTTCGCCCCCGCGGTAAAGCCGCCCGTTCTCGCGGCGTGGCAATCCGCGGGCCGTGACCTGTTGCCCGGAAAAGAAATTCCGGCCTCGGAAATCCCGGACTATTCGATCAAGCGGGACGACCTTAAAGAAATCTATGCGCCGTCCTTCGTGCGGCGCATGCAGGTTTTGAATGGTTTTGTCCGAGATTCCGGCGAGCGCATAGAGGGTGGCATATTCTATTGGGACGGCGACGCCGCCTATCAGGATAAGCCGCCCGCGGCCGACCTGGCGCCGGCGAGACGCAATCTCTGGCGCGCGACGCGGTTCAAAAATTCGATGCTCGAAGTCGGCGTCAACGCCGGCCACAGCGCATTGCTCGCGCTTTCAGGCAATCCTCGCCTGAAGTACACCGGCGTTGATATCGGCGTTCACGAATATACTGAGCGGTGTATCCGTTATCTCGCCAATGAGTTTCCCGACCGCGTACGTTATCTGCAGGGCGATTCGCGGGACGTCCTGCCGGAGCTGGCGGCCAATCATGCGGAATGGGATTTCGACATCTATCATGTCGACGGCGGTCACACCGACGATGTCTGCCGCGCCGACGTTGGCAATTGCATCCGCATCGCCGAAGGCGGTCGCGGCCGCCATCTTTTGCTCGACGACATCAACGCCAGTTGGATTTTCGACGTCTATTGCGAGTTTGTTTGCCAGGGCCGACTTGCGACCGAGACTTTTTTCGGCGATTGGGAGGACGTCAATCGCAACGTCCTGGCGCGGATTCTCTGATTGCGCCGCCGATGACCGCGCCCGAATTCGCGACGTTTTGGAGCGGGCCGCTCAATCCGCTCGCCTATACGTGCTTGGCTTCCTTCCCGTATGTCGGCGCTGGGCTACGGTTCTATAGCTACGAGAGGGATATTAGGCTTCCGCCGGGCGTCGAATGGGCCGACGCTCGCGCCATTTGCCCGGACGTTTCGCTGCTCGCTCGCTACAGGGTCGGCGGCAAACCTTCTCTCGCGATGTTCGCCGATATGTTTCGGTATAAGCTTATTCGCGATACGGGTCGCTGCTGGGTCGATTCCGATATTATTTGCCTCCGTCGCCCGGATTTTTCACAAGAGCCGATTGTGTATGGCCGTCAGGCCGAGGCGCGCGGCAAGGCGCTTATCAATAACGCCGTGCTCAAGCTGCCGCCCGATCATCCGCTCTTGCTCGACCTCATCGCCCGCGCCGAGGCCGCCGTCGATCGCGATCAATCATGGGGCGCGATTGGTCCTTTTCTTCTGACCGACCTTGCCGAGCGCCACGGGGTCGATCATTTCGCGCGTGGCGAAACTCATTTTTATCCTATCGACGCGGATCATTTTTGGCAGCCGCTTCTGCCGGCCTATCGTCCAACTGTCGCCACAGCGACTGAGGGAGCGACATTCCTTCATCTATGGAGCGCGATGTTCGAACGCGCCGCTTACGACCTCTGGGCAAGTCCGCCGCAAGGATCGTACCTCTGTGAATTAATTGAACGCATTGGAACGCTAGGCGGCTTCTCGCGCGTCTATGATGATGAGATCCTTAGAGGCGTCCTAAGCCAGTGGATCAACGAGAAGGCGACTGCGTAATCCGCAAACGTTTGGCTGGGAACATGCCGGAGCTGAAGAGAATATTCGAGGACATCGCGTCTCGAAACACATGGCGCAATAGAGAGAGTCGTAGCGGCGACGGTTCGACTCTGTTCTATACGCGGCATCTCCGCGGCCGGTTGGAGGCTTTCGTCCGAGATTTCAACATCAGGACTTTTTTCGACGCGCCATGCGGCGACTTCAACTGGATGAAGGAAGTCGCCTTTCCGCCGCGCCTCACCTATATCGGCGGCGATATCGTCACCTCCCTCATCCGGAACAATCGCAAGAATTACGCCAGCCCGAGGCGGCGCTTCCTTGAATTTGATATCGCCGCCGATACTTTTCCGGACGCCGATGTATGGTTCTGCCGCGATTGCCTGTTTCACCTCTCCGAGGCACAGATCTTTCGCGCTTTGCACAATTTTTGCGATTCGAACGTCAAGCTGTTGATGATGACGAACCACATCAACAAGAATGGTTTCAAGAATGAAGATATCGAGGATGGCTGGTTTCGGCTGGTCGATTTCTTCATTGAGCCGTACAACTTGCCAAGGGACGTTCTGTTTCGCGTGACCGACTACATCGAGCCTTATCCGCCGCGAGAAATGTGCGTATGGACGCGCGATCAAGTTGTCGCGGTCTTGGCGGCGAAACAAGGTCGTTGATAGCGCCGGCGCTGTGGGGATCAACCCGATGACGAATACAGATTCTCAAGCATCTGAGGCTTTCAAGGGAAAGACGGCGATCGTCACTGGCGGCAGCGCGGGGATCGGTCGCGCCGTCGCTTTGGCCTTTGCAAAGCACGGCGCGAATGTGGTGATCGCCGCGCGAAACAAGGAAGCGGGCGCGACGGTCGCCGCCGATATTCAGCGTGAATTCAGCGTTGGGGCGCTGGCCTGTCAAACCGACGTCAGCGTGGCTTCGGAATGCGCCAGTCTCGTCGATACTGCGATCAAAGCTTTCGGCGCGGTGCACATTCTCGTCAATAACGCGGCGCTGTTCGCGCTTATTCCCTTGCTCGACGCCAAGAGCGAAGACGCCGAGCGTTTCCTGCGCACCAATCTGTCGGGACCTTTGTTCTGCGGCCAAGCCATGGCGCGCTGGGTGGTCGCGAACAAACGAACCGGCGCGATCGTCAATGTCAGCAGCATTAGCGGCGCGAGACCAGCTCCTGGTTGCGGTCTTTACTCGGCAAGCAAGGCCGCGCTGGACAGTCTAACGAAATCGATGGCGCTAGAATGGACGGGCAAAGGTATTCGCGTCAACGGAGTCGCGCCCGGCCATGTCAATACGGAAGGCGTCGAAAAGGATTTCGCCGCGGGCAGGCTCGATCGCGAAGCGATGACGCGGCAAATCCCCGCCGGCCGTATCGCCGATGTCGCCGATATCGCCGACGCCGTTCTTTTTCTGGCGAGCGATCGGGCGCGCCATATCACCGGCGCGACTTTGACGATCGACGGCGGCGAGGCGCTTTAGGCGCCGCTCAAGCGAAAACGCGCGCCGCCGCCTTGTGCTCCGCGATCAGCCCTTCAAGATCGACGCCGACGGGCGCGCCGTCGATCACACGCCATTGACCCGCCGCCATCACACGATCGGCGCGGTGCGCCCCGCATAGCACGAGCGCAGCGAGTGGGTCATGCGCGCCGGAGAAACGCGGCTCGTCCAACGCGAATATCGCGAGATCCGCTTCTAAACCGACCGCGATGCGGCCAATGTCGTCGCGACCTAGACAGCGCGCTGAACCCTCCGTCGCCCAACGCAGAACGTCTCCATGTGTTACGCCCGAGGCGCCATAACGCAATCGACCTAGCATGAGCGCATGGCGGAGAGATTCCATCGCGTTGGAGGAATCGTTCGAAGCCGAGCCGTCGACGCCAAGGCCGATCGTCGATCCCGCGGCTTCGAGATCTTTCGTCGGGCAGACTTGAAGGCCGAGCAGCATATCGGATGCGGCGCAATTGCAGACGCCGACGCCGGCGCGTCCGAGCCGCCTGACGTCGCTCGCCGTGAGACAGGAGCCATGGGCCAGCCAGAGTCTGGGACCCATCCAGCCGATCTCTTCAAGCTTATCGACCAGGCCCATGCCATAAGCCTGCCGGCAATAGGCCTCTTCCTCCGGCGTCTGCGCGAGATGTGTATGGATTTGGCAATTGTAGCGCTCGGCGAGCGAGGCCGAGCCGATCATGACGCCTTTGGTCACCGCCAGCGGCGAGCAAGGCGCAAGCGCAATGCGGATCGCCGCTCCAGGCTTGGGATCGTGGAAGAGTGTGAGAACCCGCTCGCTATCGGCAAGGATCGTATCTTCGTCTTGTACGATATCATCGAGAGGCAGGCCACCGTCCTTCTCCGAAATATTCTGCGATCCGCGCGTCACGGTCATACGTACGCCGAGCTTCAGCGCCTCTTCCACCTCGATGTTGATCGCGTCCTCGAGCCCCGGCGGAAACATTTGATGATGATCAGCCGCCGTCGTGCAGCCGGAAAGGAGCAATTCGATCAGGGCGAGTCTCACGGCAAGACGAAAATGCTCAGGCTTCAGCCGCGCCCAGACCTTGTTCATCGCGACCAGCCAAGGGATCAGGTCTTGGTTGAGGCCAGCCGGATGTGCGCGGGTCAGCGTCTGATAGAAATGGTGATGCGCATTGACGAGGCCGGGCAGGACCACGTGACCCGAAGCGTCGAAAATCCCGTCGACCGGTTTCGTGGGCGCGCCGCCGGACGGCACGATTTCGACGATCCGCGTTCCCTCGACGACGAGGCCGCGCTCCGCGCCGTCCGCGAAGATCGCCAGCGGGTCCTTGATCCAAAGCCGCACTTAAAAAGCCTTCCTCAATTTCGTTCCGCGGTTCAAGAGCGCGCCATTGTCGCGGCGATCTTGAGCGAAGGGTCGACTTCTGTCCATTTTCCGTCGGCCCCTATCTTGCTTGCGAGGTCCAGGCATCGTGCAAGCTCCCCTTGCGCCGAACAAGCGACTATGGGCAACATGATCATGGAAAACAGGCGCGCCAAAAGAAACAGCGGGCTCGATGTTGCGGACCTCCTGAGGGGACCATGCGCAGCGTTGACCGCGTTCCTTGTCAGGAGCGGATATAGGGAGGAATTCATGGGGCGCGAGACGCAGTCGAAAGGCGCTGCGCTTAGACTATCGGGCCTAAGCGCCGCCGCGCTCGTTTCGGTGGGATTATCGGCGGGTTCCGCTCACGCGCTCGACAAGGTCACATTCGGCACCAATTGGCTCGCCGATCCCGAGGCGGGCGGATTTTATCAAGCCGCCGTCGACGGAACCTACGCCAAATACGGACTGGACGTTACGATCATGCCGGGCGGGCCCCAGACCAATGGCGGGTTGCTACTGGTCTCGGGAAAAATCGAATTCTTCATGGGCGGAGATATGCTCGGCGACTTCCTGAACGTCGAGCAGGGCCTGCCGACCATTCCAGTCGCCGCCGATTTCCAGAAAAACCCCGAGGTCATGATGTCCCATCCGGGCGTCGGTCTCGACAAATGGACCGATCTGCCGAAAGCGACCGCCTTTGTCAGTCAGGGCGCACTGAATTCCTTCTATAGTTGGATGAAAGTTGCTTGGGGATTCAAGGATGAGAACGTCAAGCCTTATACGTTCAATTCCGCTCCCTTCATCGCCGACAAGAATTCGATCCAGCAAGGCTACTTGACGTCGGAACCTTTCGAGGTCGAACGGCAAGGCGGCTTCAAGCCGAACGTCTTTCTTCTCGCGGATCAAGGCTATTCGTCGTACTCGACCCTTATCGAAACGCGCCGCGATATCGTCGAAAAGAAACCCGACTTGGTTCAGCGTTTCGTCGATGCGTCGGCGATCGGTTGGTACCACTACCTCTATGGCGACAATAAGAAGGCGAATGAAGCAATCAAGAAAGACAACCCTGAGTTGACCGACGAGCAGATCTCCTTCTCTGTCGCAAAGATGAAAGAATACGGCATTGTCGATTCCGGCGACACGTTAAAAAGCGGCATCGGCGCCATGAGCGATGAGCGGGTCAAGGACTTCTTCGATAAAATGGTGAAAGCCGGGATTGTGAAGGCGGATACCGACTACAAGAAAGCTTTCACCCTGCAGTTCGTCAACAAAGGCGTCGGGGTCGACCTCAGACCAAAATAGGGCCTCGAAAAGCCCGATCGAGATGTGGTTTTTCCCACTCGCTTCGCCCCTGCGTCCCGCCTAGAGTGGTTGCCAGGAGCGGCGTCGGACCGGCGCGCGCGCAAAGGATCTCTGATGGCGAACAAAGGACTTGTCTCCCAACCGTCAAAGCGCATCATTGTGGCTGAGCCAGAGGATTTGCGCCCAAGCGACGCCGCCGTCGAAGATTCGTTTCGGTCGATCCTTCGGTGGATCGGCGAAGACCCCGGCAGAGACGGCCTGCAGGAGACGCCGCAGCGGCTTGTTCGAGCTTTCCGCGAATATTTCTGCGGTTACGATGAGGACCCTGAGGAAATTCTCAAGAAGACCTTTTCCGAGGTCGACGGCTACGACGAAATGGTCGTGCTCAGAGGCGTTCCTTTCGAGAGCCATTGTGAACATCACGTCGCGCCAATCATCGGCCGCGCCTGGGTCGGCTATGTGCCGAGCCGGCGCGTTGTCGGTATTTCGAAACTCGCGCGGGTTGTCGAGGCCTATGCGCGGCGTCTCCAGATTCAAGAACGTATGACGGCTCAGATCGCCAATGCGATTGAAACCGTGCTCCATCCCGGCGGCGTGGCCGTCGTCATCAAGGCGACGCATCACTGCATGCTGAGTCGCGGCGTCAAGAAGCACGGGGCCGATCTCGTTACGAGCCGCATGCTCGGTGTTTTTCGCGATAACCCGATGACCCGCGGCGAATTCCTCTCGCTTGTCAATTCGGACGTTGAAGTCGGCCACTAGCCCCCAGCGGCGCGCTTCAGCGCTTGGAA